>NZ_JBSFHY010000008.1:0-189433 GCF_053597295.1 Streptomyces sp. NPDC001450 | reverse complement strand
GCGACTGGTGGCCGAGGGGTAGACCTCCCAGCCCGGCACAGACCGACGGACGGAGTCCGGCGCAGCGCTCCGAAGCCTGCGAAGCAGTGCGAGGGGCGCAAACAAAAAGGCGCCCGGGAGGCGATGGTCAAGCAGGACAAGTCGATCATCCGGGTCACTCCGGAACGGTGGGGGCCCGTGGCGACGGGCGGCTTCCCCGCACGGCTGGTCTCGGAGTAGTCAGCCGCGGTCGACCATCGCCTCGATACCGGCCACCAGCAGGTCCAGGGCGAAGGTGAAGTCCCGGTCCATCGTCTCGGCGACCGTGTCGCCGCCGCGGGCGCCCATGATCTCCTTGGTCTCCTGGAGACAGCCCGCGGCCTCGGGGTCCTGCCGGGCCGAGCTCATGGCCTGCTGGAAGTAGTCGTCCGGGGGCAGGCCGGAGTCCGCGATCCGGGACAGGAACCGGCCCTCCAGCGTGCCGTAGCCGTACACGAACTGGAACACGGCCGAGATGGCGCCCGTCACCCGGTGCGCCGGCAGCCCGGCGCGCCGGATGACCCGCTGCGCACTGCGCGAGAAGGCGAGCGACTCGGGGCCGATGTTGAGGTACCGACCGGCCAGCGGCGACATCCAGGGATGGCGCACCAGCAGCACCCGGTACTCGGCCGCCAGCGCCCGCAGCTGCTCCCGCCAGTCGGCGGTGTCCTCCGACACGGGCAGCCGCAGCTCGCCGTAGGCCGCGTCCAGGGCGAGTTCGAGCAGGTCGTCCTTGGTGTCGACGTACCAGTACAGGGACATCGCGGTGACGTTCAGCTCACCGGCGAGCCGCCGCATGGAGAACTTCGCCAGCCCCTCGGCGTCCAGCAGCCGCACGCTCACGGCGGTGATCCGGTCCCGGTCGAGCTCCGAGGGCTGCGCGCTACGCCCACCCCGCCGCGTCTTCCCCTCCAACCACACACTGGCCCGCACCGACCGCGCACCCGCCTTCGCCATCGACGCACCTCTCTGGAGATCCGGCCCCTTCCAAAGATGCCAGGAGTGCAGCCGGGAAGAGGTGCGGGTCGAGCATCGGTTCGTCGACCCGCACCTCTTCCGGTACGCGAACACGGCGAGCTCCGCTACCGGCCCGCTCAGCCACCGGCCTTCTGGGTCAGGTCGTAGAAGGTGGCCGAACCGACCGTCACCTTCTTGAAGTTGCTCTCGACCCACGAGGTGATCTGGGACGACGTACCACTGTTGCTGCCTCCCATGCCCCCACCCATGCCGCCGCCGGCGATGAAGTAGTGGATCTTTCCGTCCGCCACGTACTTCTTGAACTGGGTCAGCGTCGGGGACGGGTCGGTGCCGTTGAAGCCGCCGATCGCCATCACCGGGTCACCGGTGGCCAGCTGGTAGCTCGCGGCGTTCTGGGAGCCGATGGAGGCGGCGACCCAGGTGTACTCGTCCGCGTCCTTCTCCAGCAGCTTCTTGGCCGCGGAGCTGACGTTCGCGCCGTTCAGCAGGCCGCCGGCGCCACCGCCGCCGCCCATACGGCCGCCCCCGCCCAGCTGACCGCCGCCCGGGAAGCCGTTGCCGTTCTGCTGGTTCTGGCCCTGCCCCTGACTCTGGCCCTGGCTGTTGCCGTTCTGGCCCGGCATGCCCCCGCCGGGAAAGCCCTGGCCCTGGCCGCCCGGCATGTTCCCGTTGCCGTTCTGCTGGCCCTGCTGGCCCGGCATTCCGCCACCGAAGCCGCCGCCCGTTCCGCCGCCGAAGCCGCCACCCGGACGACCGCCTCCGAAGCCCATCATGCTCGCGCCCGCCGGGCCGGCCGTCGGGATGGAGCCGGTGTGCGCGGAGTTCACCGTGCTGAGGGTGTACGCCGTCGGACCGGCCAGCGCGGCCAGCAGGCCCACCGCCGCCGCACCGAGGGCGAGCTGCCGCGAGATGCGGCCCGCGAAGATCAGGCCGAACGCGGCCGCGAGCCCGCCGATCAGGACCAGCCACTTCAGCCAGGGCAGATAGCCGGAGGTGCGGTTGAGCAGGACGTAGCCCCAGGCGGCCGTGGCCACCACGGCGGCGGCGAGCGTGAGCGACGCCCAGGTCTCCTTCCGCTTCTCCCACAGCAGCCCGGCGCCCATGCCGGTGACGGCCGCGATGTAGGGGGCGAGGGCCACCGTGTAGTACTGGTGGAAGATGCCCGCCATGTAGCTGAAGACCACCATGGTGATCAGCAGCGAGCCGCCCCACACCAGGAACGAGGCGCGCGTGACGGACGTACGCCGTGCCTTGCGGGTCGCCCACAGGCCCGCGACCAGCAGGATCAGCGCGGCCGGGAGCAGCCAGGAGATCTGGCTGCCGATCTCGGAGCTGAACATCCGGTCCCAGCCCGTGGCGCCCCAGCGGCCGGAGCCGTTGCCACCGCCACCGCCGCCGACGCTGCCGGTCTCGTCGCCGTTGATCCGGCCGAGGCCGTTGTAGCCGAAGGTCAGCTCCAGGAAGCTGTTGTTCTGCGAACCGCCGATGTAGGGGCGGGAGGAGGCCGGCCACAGCTCGACGATCGCGACCCACCAGCCGCCGGCCACGACGAGCGCGACGGTCGCCAGTCCCAGCTGCACCAGGCGCTTGCGCAGCCTCACCGGACCGCAGACCGCGTAGACGATGGCCAGCGGCGGCAGGATCAGGAAGGCCTGCAGCGTCTTGGCGAGGAACGCGAAGCCGATCGCGGCACCCGCCCACACCAGCCACCTCGTCCGCCCGTCCTCCACGGCACGGACGACGAAGTAGCAGGCCAGCGCCATCAGCAGGGCCAGCAGCGCGTCCGGGTTGTTGAACCGGAACATCAGCGCCGCGACAGGGGTCAGCGCGAGCACCGCGCCCGCGATCAGTCCGGCCGCGGGGCTGAACCGGCGCCGTACACCCGCGTACACGACCGCCACCGAGCCGACGCCCATGAGGACCTCGGGGGTGAGGATCGCCCACGAGTTCAGGCCGAAGATCCGCACCGACAGCTCCATCGGCCACATGAAGGCCGAGGGCTTGTCGACGGTGATGGCGTTGCCCGCGTCCAGCGAGCCGAAGAAGAACGCCTTCCAGGACTTGCTGCCCGCCTGGACGGCCGCCGAGTAGAAGGAGTTGGCGTAGCCGGAGGCGCTCAGGTCGTAGAGGTAGGTGACGAGGGTGAGGGCCAGCAGGCCGAGGAAGGCCGGGCGTGCCCAGCGCGGGTCCTCGGGGCGGCCGCGCCACAGTCTGCGTACGAGGGGCTGTCGCGGCTCACCGGCCTGCGGGGGAGCGGCCTGCGGGGGAGCGGCCGACGGCGGGCCCCAGGCGCTGGGGCTGCCCTGCTGGGTGGTCGGCTGGTCGAAGTGGGTGGTCATCGGGGGTCCCCCGGGTCGGTGTCGTGAGGGCGCACCGGCTGCAGCCGCATGGTGGCGTCCCTCCAGTTGCCGTCCGCGGCTTCACCGGCGCGGACCTGGGTGGTCTGGTACGGCTGCCGGTACGACACGGGGCGCTGCGGGAGCGGTGCGTACGGAGCCGTCGTGCTGTAGGTGGGCGAGGACGCGTGGTGCGTCGCCACCACCGTCGATTCCCGGCCGGACTCCCGGTGGTCCGGGAACACCCAGGCACGGAAGAGCAGGAAGCGCAGGACGGTCGCCGCGAGGTTGGCGGCGATGAGCACCGCCAGCTCGGTGGAGTGCGCCGGGTCACCGGTGGCCGCGTTCAGGGCGGCCAGGGAGCCGCTGGTCAGGGCGAGTCCGATACCGAAGACGACCAGGCCCTGGGCCTGGTGCCGGACGGCGCCGCCCCGGCCGCGCACCCCGAAGGTCAGCCGGCGGTTGGCGGCCGTGTTGGCGATCGCCGAGACCAGCAGGGCGAGCGCGTTGGCGACCTGCGAGCCGGAGAACTGCCGGAAGACGCTGTAGAGCACCAGGTAGAAGAGCGTCGACAGGCCGCCGACCACACAGAACCCGACGAGCTGGCGGGCCAGCCCCTTGGGCACGTCCTGGATCTCGCGGTCGCGCGGGTCGTCGCCGAAGGGCCGGGTGAGCCGGTCCAGCGGCAGCGAACCGCCGGCCAGCGCCTTGCCGATGCGCCACACGCCCTTGAGATCGTCAGTGGCCGTCTTGACGATGTGCACGGTCGAGTCGGGGTCGTCGACCCAGTCGACCGGCACCTCGTGGATCCTGAGCCCCGCCCGCTCGGCGAGCACCAGCATCTCGGTGTCGAAGAACCAGCCGGTGTCCTCCACCAGCGGCAGCAGCACCTGGGCGACATCGCGCCGGATGGCCTTGAAGCCGCACTGCGCGTCCGAGAAGCGGGCCTGCAGCGAGCCGCGCAGGATCATGTTGTAGGCCCGGCTGATGAACTCACGCTTGGTGCCGCGCACGACCCGGGAGGTACGGGCGAGCCGGGAGCCGATCGCCAGGTCCGAGTGGCCCGAGATCAGCGGCGCCACCAGCGGCAGCAGGGCGTTGAGGTCGGTGGACAGGTCGACGTCCATGTACGCGAGGATCGGCGCGTCGGACGCCGACCACACGGTCCTCAGGGCGCGTCCGCGGCCCTTCTGCTCCAGCCGGAAGCCCGCGACCTCGGGGATCTCCGCCTCCAGCCGCGCCGCCACCAGCGGGGTGCTGTCCGTGGACGCGTTGTCCGCGATCGTGATGCGGAAGGCGTACGGGAAGGTGCGCCTGAGGTGATCGTGCAGTCTGAGCACGCACGGCTGGAGGTCCTTCTCCTCGTTGTAGACGGGGATCACTACGTCCAGGACAGGCGTACCGGCGTTTCCGGCCGGGAGGTGCTCCCGCGCCGGCAGGGTGCCGGGAGAAGAGTCGGTTCGCATGGAACCGACTCTCGTCAAGCGCCCTGTTGCACCCATGTGGTGGCACTGTGCTCTGCCTGTGAGTGCTGTTGCCGGCTCATGTCCGGCTGCGGGGCGAGCGCCGGCAGATGCACCGTGAACACGGTCCGCCCAGGCACGCTGTCCACGGTCACGGCACCACCGTGCGCGGCCGCGACGGCCTGCACGATGGCGAGGCCGAGCCCGGTGGAGCCGGTGGCACGGGAGCGCGCGGAGTCCCCGCGCGCGAACCGCTCGAAGACGTGCGGGAGCAGTTCGGGCGGGATCCCCTGCCCGTTGTCCTCGACGTCGATGCACATCCAGGGTCCGCGCCGCTGCACGCGCGCGGTGACGGTCGTACCGGGCGGCGTGTGGTTGCGGGCGTTGCCCAGCAGATTGACGAGCACCTGCTGCAGCCGGGCCGCGTCCGCGGACACCGGCGCGGGCTCGTCCGGCAGGTCGAGCCGCCAGTTGTGGTCCATGCCGGCCGCGCGGGCGTCGCTGATGGTGTCCACGACGAGCGGGATGAGGTCGGTCTGCTCGAACTGCAGCGGCCGGCCGGCGTCCAGCCGGGCGAGCAGCAGCAGATCCTCCACGAGGAGGGTCATCCGCCCGGCCTCGGACTCGATCCGCCCGAGCGCGTGCCGGGTGTCGGGCCCGACCTGCTCGCGCCCGCGCCGGGTGAGCTCGGCATACCCGCGAATGGACGCGAGGGGCGTCCGCAGCTCATGACTGGCGTCGGCGACGAACTGCCGTACCCGCATCTCGCTCTGCTGGCGGGCGTGCAGGGCGCCGTGCACATGGTCGAGCATCCGGTTGAGCGCGGCGCCGACCTGGCCGACCTCGGTGTGCGGGTCGCACTCCGACTCCGGGACCCGCTCGCTGAGGTTGACCTCGCCGGTGTGCAGGGGGAGTTCGGAGACCCGGGTGGCGGTGGCGGCGACCTTGCGCAGGGGGCGGGTGGCCACGCCGACGATGACGAAGCCGGCGAGGGAGGCGGCGAGCAGTCCCGCCACGGTGACACAGACCTCGACGACGATCAGGGTGTCGATGTTGCCGTCGACGTCCTTGGTGGGCAGGGCGACGTAGAAGGCGTCGCTGCCGTCGGGACTCACCTGGTACCGGACCCGGTAGTCCCCGAGACCGGGGAGCTCCACCGTGTGCGCGTTGTCGTCCTTCGGCACCTTGGCGAGCGCCCGCTTCTGCGCGGCGGTGAGATCGACGGCGCTCATCTTGCGGAACCTGTTGTAACTGTCGCTCAGCTGAACGGCCTTGCCGGCGCTGGCGATCGAGCCGTTCTGTACGTACGCCGCGACGGTGTTGGGCTGCGTCGGGCCGTTGGTCAGGAGGTGCTCGACACGCTCGCTCGGCGTGCTGCTGGTCCCGGACGGTGAGACGGGCACCGTCGGGCCACCCGGTTCCGTACCGCCCGGCAGCCGGCCGCCCGCCGCGCGTATGGCGATGTCGCGGACCTTGTCGTCCAGCTGGTCGTACAGATGGGTGCGCAGCGCGAGCGTCGTCACGGTGCCGATCACCGCGCAGACCACGGCGATCAGCACCACGGACGCGACGACGAGCCGCGTCCGCAGGGTGCGCGGTTGTCCCTCCCCCGCTCTCGACTTCGCTCGAGCGGGGGGACCCCCATGCCGCTTCTGCGGACGCGGCCGTCGTCGCCCGCTCATGACGCGGCGGGCTTGATCAGGTAACCGGCCCCACGCCGGGTGTGGATCATGGGCTCACGCCCGGCGTCGATCTTCCGCCGCAGATACGAGATGTACAGCTCGACCACGTTGGCCTGCCCGCCGAAGTCGTACGACCACACACGGTCCAGGATCTGCGCCTTGCTGAGCACGCGCCGCGGATTGCGCATGAGGAAGCGGAGCAGCTCGAACTCGGTGGCGGTGAGGTGGATGGACTCCCCGGCCCGCGAGACCTCGTGGCTGTCCTCGTCCAGGGTCAGGTCTCCCACGACGAGCACGGAGTCGGACCGTCGGTCGGCGGCCCCGGACCGGCGGATGAGCCCTCGCAGCCGGGCCACCACCTCTTCCAGGCTGAACGGCTTGGTGACGTAGTCGTCGCCGCCGGCGGTGAGGCCGGCGATACGGTCCTCGACGGCGTCCTTGGCGGTGAGGAAGAGGACGGGCACGTCGGGCAGCTCACGGCGCAGCCGCCCGAGGACGGCCAGCCCGTCCATGTCCGGCAGCATCATGTCCAGCACGACGGCGTCGGGCCGGAACTCACGGGCCGTCTGGACGGCCCCCTGGCCGTCCCCCGCACTCCTGATCTGCCAGCCCTCGTATCGAAGGGCCATGCTCAGCAGTTCGGTGATCGACAGCTCGTCGTCCACCACAAGCACTCGGACGGGGCTCCCGTCCGGCCTCAGCAGTTCGGTGCGCCCCTGGGGCGAGGTCGTGGTCATGGCGGACACCATGTCGGGGTCCTCTGAGAACACGCTTTCACGACTCTGTGATTTCCCTAAGAAACGCACAGGCGCTTCTCAGGGAACCCCTGGGAACCACTCACGCACGCGTGAACCCGTGGCTGCGCTCGACCCGGGCGATGTCCTGACCTTCGGGCCGTGGGTCAGAAGAGTCCGTCCTGCTCCCTCCTGAACTCCCTTGTCGGGACGGTGAAAGCGCTGACCTCACGCGGCAGCGGCATCAGCTCCCACCCGGTCATGAGCCGTGTGTCGAGGACGACGACCCCGCGCCCGTCGACCGCCAGATGCAGATCGGGCCCGGCGGCAGCGACCAGCTCACCGCTGACGGCGCCGCCCGGGACCAGCTCGACGACGTCACCGACGGCGGCCGGTGGCCGTGAGAGCCCGAAGTGCCTGACGTGATCGACCGGTTGGCACGGCTCCCGGCGCAACGACTCGGGCCACGCGTCGAGTACGACGGCACGCGCGTGCACCTCCCGCACTTCTGCGGCTCTCTCGTCCTCCGTCTCCGGCAGCACCGCCCGCACCGCCCGCTTCTCGGCGTACGGAATCCGGTCCGGGACCTGGAGGGCGGCCCGCAGCAGCTCCTCGGTGCGCCGGGCGGCCATCAGCGGTCCGGTGCCCAGCCAGCTGAAGCAGACGGCACCCTGCTCGAGCAGCCGCGCCGAACCGCGCTCGACGGCGGTGATGCCGACCTTGACCATGCCGGGTCCGAACCAGGCCAGATAGACGTGGTACGGCCGCGGGTCATCGGCCATGGTGTCGGCGGCCACGGAGTGCGCCCGGTCCAGCCGCGCACACTCCTCGCACCGGGCTCCCGTGCTCCGCCCCGGCACCACGGCTCGCACCGCGCACCCATGCCCCCGCGCCCCCACGCACTGCCGCGCCGAGCCCTCCGCGACGCCGAACGCGACCCGCTTCCCCCACGGCAGCGCACTGCGCCGCCCGCCGTCCCAGACCAGCACGGGGCCGTCCGGCGTCCAGCGCAGTCCGGAGCATTTCCACCTGTGTGCCATCGCTCTCGAGGGTAGAAGAGAGCACTGACAACGCCGTGCGGGCGGCCGGGAGGGGCACTACGATTCGACGCGAACCTCGCCCTGCGCCACGGGCACCGGCATCGCATCCGCCGCGGTCCGCCCCCGCCCCGCCAGCCGGCACCCCACGCACCCGGCATGCCCTTCCCGGGCCCGGGTGTCCCGGATCCGCATCCCCCACTGGTCCCGTGGTCGCACCCCCGGCGGCTTGCCCCAGCCGGACAGGTGGAGCACCCAGGTGACCAGGACGCTCACCGCGACGATCGCCAGCCCGCCCACGGCGGCCGGCACGGAGGCCGTGCACACCCCCAACCCCACCACGCCGCTTCCGACGGCAGCGATGCCGAAGCCGGTCCAACCGGCGATCGTGTGACCCTCGTCGTACAGACTCATGGAACCGCCTCCAGGGCAAGATCCCTCACGGGCTAAGACATTTACCACCCGAATATCTCACGAGCTAAGGGATTCCGAAAGATGGACGGCACGCCCCGACCGCCCGCCACGCCGCCCCAGGCGCTGTCGGCGATGGACCACCTCATCGCCGCCCACCTGATCGGACAGCAGGAACTGGCCCGGCGGCTGGGACTGAACGTCACCGACCTGACCTGCTTCGCCTTCGTCCTGGAGGCCGGCGAGGAACTGCTCACGGCCGGCGACCTCGCGGCCCGCGCCCACGTGACCACGGGCGCGGTGACCGGCATCCTCAACCGCCTGGAACGCGCGGGCTACGTCACCCGCCGCCCCGACCCCGCGGACCGCCGCCGGGTGCGCGTGGCCGCCGTACCGGCCGCCGTGGCCCGCGTCGAGGCCGTGTACGCGGGCCACTACAAGCGCCTCACGACCCTGTTCGCCGACTACTCCCCCGAGGAGCTGGCGGTCATCACGGACTGGTTCACCCGGGCGACGACGCTGGCCCACGACTACCTGGAGAAGCTGAACCGGAACGACCCGGAAGAGGAGTGCTGAGACCCGTACCCTGCACGACGCCCTCACCGGCGCACCACGCGGGACCTAGAACCTGCCCTGGTTCAGCGCGGTCTGCAGCGCCTTCACGGTGGCGGGCCCCCAGACCCCGTCCACGGTCAGACCGGCACCGGTCATCCTGTTCAGATGGGTCTGCAGGGCCTTGTACGTGGCCGGCCCGGTGATGCCGTCCTCGACCAGACTCGCCCCCGACCACACGTTCAGATGGTGCTGGAGCCCTCGCTTGGAGTCCGTGCCCCACTGTCCGTCCACGGTGACGCCGATCGCGCGCTGCGTGGCCCTGACCGTCGCGGGTCCGAAGTCGCCGTCCACGGCCAGACCGGCGCCGTCGTCGATGTACGCGTAGTAGGCGGACTCGGTGGCCGGCCCCCACCGTCCGTCCGCGCCCGTGCCGACCTTGCCCTGCAGCCAGCGCACACCCGCGTCCGTCTTCGGCCCCCACAGGCCGTCCTCGTCCAACGCCGGGCTGTAGCCGATGCTGTTGACCGCCCACTGCTGGGACTTCACCGAGCGCACCGACGTCATACCGCCGCCACCCGAACTCCCGCCCGTGTAGGCCTTGTACGCCGTCTCGGTGGCCGGACCCCACAGACCGTCCGCACCCGTGCCGACCTTGCCCTGCAGCCAGCGCACACCCGCGTCCGTCTTCGGCCCCCACAGGCCGTCGACGTCCAACGCCGGGCTGTAGCCGAGGCCGTTGACCGCCTGCTGCTGCTCGGCCACGGACCGGACCTGGGTCATACCGCCGCCCGCACCCCCGCTGGAGTCGCCGGTGGCCCCGCCCGTCCCGTACTCGATGGAGCGGACCGTCGCCTCCATGCCGCCCTGCACCCACGCGCGCAGCTGGGCGCCGGGGCAGTCCGTGGAGTTCCCGGAGAGGCCTCCGTGATACGTCTTCTCCAGGTCGCGTCCGGTCATCCGGCACGCCTCGTCGTAGAGCGTGCGGATCGCGGACAGCGCGAGGTCCGTCGCGTCTCCGCTCTCGCCGATGAAGCAGACACCGATGTGGCTGGTGTTGTGTCCGTAGGCGTGTGCGCCCTGCACGTACCAGCCCCGGCCCTCGAAGATCCGGCCGTCGGTGTCGACGAGGAAGTTGTAGCCGATGTCGGACCAGCCGTTGGAGTCCATGTGGTAGTTCTGGATCTGCCGGACGGTCTGGGTCGTCGGGCCGTCCGAGTAGTGGACGGTGAATCCGGTCCGCTCGCTCGGCTCGACCCTGGTGACGTCCTTCGGCGGCCGCGCGCCCCACTGGCTGCGCGAGTAGAGGTACAGCACGTCGTCGGTGGGGACGTCGGGGGCGGGCTTGTCGGGTTCGAGATCGCCGCGCAGGACGTACGGATACAACTTGCCGGGGCACTCCGTGTAGGTTAGCCGCATGTCCCGGTGCCCCACGATCGCGCTGCCGGCCTCGCGGTCCCTGAGGAACCCGATCAGCTCCTTGAACGCCGTGACCATCTCCGGGGCGACCTGGTCGTCCGCCCCCATGAGGCCCATGATCGCGTAGTAGTTCTGGTTGGCGCCCTTCAGCTCGGTCCCGTTGGCGGCGGACCGCCGGTCGAACCCGCGGCCCTCGAAGATGCCGCCGTGCTGGCATATGACGAAGTTGTACGGGATGTCGTCGTACTCCTTCTCCCTGAACCCGGCGAACTCCTTGAGCTCGTTGAGGACGCTGTAGTACATCGCGTTCTTCTGGATGTCCCGGACCTGTGCGTAGCACTCGTCATGGGGATCGGTGGCGACGAGTCCGGCCCCTTCGTGGTGGATGACCACCCCGCCCTGCCAGGGCGTGAAGGGCTCCGGATCGATCTTCTTCGGGGGCAGCGCGTGCCATTCGCCGCGCTCGATGATGGTGACCATGTGCTTCTCCTGAACTGCCGTCTGCCTGTCTGGTGTGAAGTCCTCCGGATCGACGCGCGCCTCACACCGCGCCGATCACACCCCCGTCCACCCGCCGGACCACGACCGTCGCCGAGCGCGGCCGGCCCTGCGGATCGTGGTCGGGCCAGTCGCTGACCGCGCACGGGTCGTCGGGGGTGGGGGCACCCCACGCGGCCGTACGTGCGCCGGGGTGCTGGACGGTGACGAAGAGGGTGCGCCGGTCGGGGGTCGCGGTGACGCCGGTGATCTCCGCTCCGCGCGGGCCGGTCAGGAAGCGGCGGATCTCGCCGGTGGCCGGGTCGGCGACGAGCACCGCGTTGTTGCCGAGGCGCTCGTGACCGGTCCCGGCACGGCTCTGGGCGTACGACGAGACGCCGGTCTGGATCCACAGCAGACCGTCGGCGTCGAACCACAGGCCCTTGGGCGAGCCGAACACGCTCGTGTCGTCGAGTGCGACGGTCTCGTCGTGGGCCGGGTCCCCGGCGAGCACGAAGACGTCCCAGCGGAACCCGGCCACCGTGCCGTCGCCGTCACCGGCGTCGACGGCGTCCTCTCGCCAACGGACGATGTGCCCGTACGGATTGGAGTCACGCGGACTGACCGCGGGACGGCACGCGGCGCCCGAGGCGGAGCCGCAGTGCGGGCCGCCGGGGCTGTTGGCGAGGGCGAGGTAGACGGTTCCGTCGGCCGGGGCGATCGCGGTCTGCTGGGGCCGGTCCAGCGGGGTCGCCCCGAGCGTGTCCGCGGCCTGCCGGGCCCGCAGGACGACATCGGCCTGGTCCTGCCAGCCGTTGTCCGGGGTGAGCGGGCCCGTGCCGTGTGTCAGCGGCAGCCAGCGGCCCGTGCCGTCGTCCTCGAACCGGGCCACGTACAGGGTGCCGTGGTCCAGCGGGCTGAGGCCCCGCGCACGCAGCCGGCGCCAGGTGTCCCGGCTGACGAACTTGTAGAGGTAGCCGCCGTTCTCGTCGTCGCCGCTGTAGACGACGACGCGGCCGGCCGCCTCGGTGACCGTCGCGCCGACGTGCTGGAAGCGGCCCAGCGCGGTGCGCTTGACCGGGGTGGCCCGGGGTGCGCGCGGGTCGATCTCCACGACCCAGCCGAACCGGTTCACCTCGCCCGCGTCGACCGCGAGGTCGAAACGCGGCTCGGCCTGGTGCCAGCGGTGTCCGTGGCCGGCCGCGCTGACGCCGTACCGCTTCTGGGCCAGGGTGGGCCGCCAGCCGCGGTCGTCGGTGCCGAAGTAGCCGGTGACGTTCTCCTCGCAGCTCAGGTACGTGCCCCACGGGGTCACGCCGTAGGAGCTGTTGCCCAGTGTGCCCACGGGGTCCGCGCCGGTGCGCAGCGCCGGATGGTCGGCGCGTACCGGGCCCGAGAAGGCGACCGGGGTCGTGCCCGTGATGCGTGTGTTGCGTGCGGAGTCGACGACGGTCCAGGTGTCGCCGCTCTCCCGCACCTCCAGCACGCTGAGGCCCTGCGCGGCGAGGGACTTGGCGACCTTCTCCCTCGTCATCTCCGCACCGCCGTCGCGGTGGAGCAGTACGGCGTCGGTGGCCTCGTGCCCGATCACGAGTGTCCCGCGCCGGTTGCCGCGGGGGCCGTCGTCGTACGGGAAGAAGTGCACCCCACTGTGGTGCGTACCGATCTGCAGGGCCTGCTCGGCGGCGCTGTTGCCGCCGTCGGCGCGCCAGCGCGGGCTGTGTCCGCGCACCGGCTGCCCCCAGGGCGCGAGCGTCCGCACCGAGTAGCCCGCCGGCACGGTCACGGTGTCCGCCGTGCTCGCGGGGACCGCGGCGAAGCCCAGGCGCCCTCTCGCTCCGGCCGCCGGCTCCGGCTGCGGGGCGGCGGAGGCGGGAGCGGGGGCGGAGAGGCCGAGGAAGGCGGCGAGGGCCGCGGTGCCGCCGACCATGACGTGGCGACGCGACACGGAGGCGGCCACGACCTCGTCGAACGAAGGACCTTGCACTGACATGTTCGCCACCAAGAGAAAGTTGGCCCGCTGAAGCCAGGGGCCGGCCAGGAGTGAGGAACGAGCGGCCCGCGTCGCACGAACGCGGCGGGCGGACAGCCTGGTCGAACGGCTGCACGGGGACTCGCGACCTCGAATGCTAGGTCAGCGGACGGGAGTTGCCCGGCCGCGAGGCGTCCCGAGACGGCCGCCCACGTCCCGGATGCGGGCGGGACGTCCCTGAGACGGTCGGGGAAGGGCCGAGGAGGGGCAGCCGAAGAGGTAAGAGGCACGCCCGCGCGGCTGATCGTCCCCCTTCACCTGCGCGCGATAATCTCCCCGCTCAACTGCACTGATAGTGACCAAAACTGATAGTGACTGACCGAAACAGGGGGGACAGCAAGTGTCTGGTGATCAGGGGGGTGGCGGCGAGCCGTCCGGCAGAGAACGGCTCGCCGCCGAGATGCGGCGACTGAAGCAGGAATCCGGGCTCAGTTTCGGGCGGTTGGCCGACAGGACCCACTACAGCCGTTCGTCCTGGGAACGCTTCCTGAACGGGAAGCAGTTGCCGACCTCGGTCGCCCTGCAGGAGTTCGCGGCCGTCATGGAGGCGGACGCGGACTACCTGACGGGGCTGCTGGAACAAGCCACGGGAGCAGGAGACTTCGGCGACGAGACCGCGGTGGACGAGCGTCCCCCCGAACGGGTCCCGTCGGCCGAGGCACCGGCGACCGCCACCACCTCGGACAACGAGACCTCGCCCACCGGGACCTCCGCCGACAAGGCCCCGGTGGACGACACCACGGTGGACGGTCCACCACCGGAACCCGAGTCCGAGTCCGAGCCCGCGCCCGCCGACCGGGACGGGAAAGCCACCACCCGGACCTGGCGGACCAACCTGCGCCGGGCCGGGCTCGTCGCCACCGGGGCCCTCGCGGGCAGCCTGGTCACCGTGGCCGTACTCACCGGAGCGCAGGCCACCTCCCGCGCGGGCGGCACGGACTCCGCCTCCAGCGGGAAGAACCTCTCCCAGCACAGCCCGAAGCCCCCGCGCGCCGGCTGCTCCCATGACACCTGCCTACGGCGCGACCCCCAGGCCATGGACTGCCAGTGGGACGCGACGACCGCCCGGGAGACCTGGCTGCGCGGCATGCACATAGAGCTGCGCTACAGCCGTGCCTGCGGTGCGGTCTGGGGGCGCATCGAGAACGGCGCGGTGGGCGACTCCGTCACCATCAAGGACAAGTACGACCTTCAGCAGTCCGCCACGATCCGCGTGGACCGCGACACGTACACCAGCATGCTCGCCGTGACCGACGAGGCACCGCCCACCACGATCACCATCTGCGGCACGATCCCGAAGTACCACGCGATGGAGTGCTCGCCCGAGGGCTCGATCCAGCCCTGACCACCGGACGGCGTCCCGGAACGCGCGGCGAAGGGCCCGGGGGCTCCCCTCCGGGCCCTTCGCCGTCGACGGCCGGTCAGACCGAGGGCCACAGGCGGTGTGCACTCGGCAGGATTCGAACCTGCAACCTTGTGATCCGTAGGCGCGTGCAGCACCATCACGGACCGTTCGCCTGCTGGGATCTGTTGGTCCGTCCGCCGCTCACGGGCCGCCGCCGTGCGTGGTTGTACGCCTCTGTTGATGTCCCCGGACCTGCGGCTTCGCTCGTGAAGTCGTAACCTGCCGGATCAGCCGGACGCCAGATCCGGCCCGCCAACGACAGACAGGTCTTGAAAACGGTCGTGCGCGAGCCACCCTGGGTTCAAATCCCACACCCACCGCGCCGGTGAATGGCCCCTGACCGGACGAGACGGTCAGGGGGCCGTGTTGTTGCGTCATATCCGCTCGCCACTGTGGTCCCCCCGGTTTCCGGCACGGATGGGGCACGGGCAGCTTCTGATCCGTAGCTCTAGCCGGATCTCGTCAAGGGGAGTCGCCCTACCAGTGGTCGTGGTGATCGCAGTGCTTGTCGTGCTGGTGACGCTTGATCTTGGTGGGGTCGGTGGCGGTGTGGGTGGTGGTGTCGCCGCCTCCGGTGACGGTGGCGGTGTTGGTGACGGTGCCGGGGGCCTTGCAGGAGACGTCCACCTTGAGGGTGATGGGTGGGTAGCTGCTCCCTGAGGGGAGGACGTCGCTGCGGGTACAGGTGAGGGTGGATCGGCTGCAGGCCCATCCAGTACCGCTAAGCGAGACGGGGGTGAGTCCCTTGGGCAAGGTTTCGGTCAGAGTGACGGTGGTGCCGTCGGTCGGGCCGGTGCCACTGTTGGTGACCGTGATGCTGTAGGTGCCCCTCTTGCCCTGCCCGAACGCGCCATTGTGGCTCTTGCTGATCGCCAGCGTGGGCGGGCAGGCGCCGGTGACGGTCGTGGGATCGGTCGCGGTGTGAGTGGAGGTGTCCCCGCCGCCAGTGGCCGAGGCGGTGTTGGTGACCTGACCGGAGGCCGTACAGGCGACGTTGACCGTGAGGGTGAGCGCCGGATAGCTGCCACCGGACGCGAGGACGTCACTGCGGGTACAGGTCAGCGTGGCCAGCGTGCACGTCCACCCGGTACCGCTCAACGACGTCGCGGTGAGCCCAGCCGGGAGAGTGTCGGTCACGGTGACGACGGTGCCATCGGTCGCGCCGGTCCCGTTGTTGCCGACCGTGAGCGTGTAGGAGCCGGACTGACCCCGCACGAAACTGCCACTGTGGCTCTTGCTGATCGCCAGCGTGGGCGGGCAGGCGCCGGTGACGGTCGTGGGATCGGTCGCGGTGTGAGTGGAGGTGTCCCCGCCGCCAGTGGCCGAGGCGGTGTTGGTGACCTGACCGGAGGCCGTACAGGCGACGTTGACCGTGAGGGTGAGCGCCGGATAGCTGCCACCGGACGCGAGGACGTCACTGCGGGTACAGGTCAGCGTGGCCAGCGTGCACGTCCACCCGGTACCGCTCAACGACGTCGCGGTGAGCCCAGCCGGGAGAGTGTCGGTCACGGTGACGACGGTGCCATCGGTCGCGTCGATCCCGTCGTTGCCGACCGTGAGCGTGTAGGAGCCGGACTGACCCCGCACCAAACTGCCACTGTGGCTCTTGCCGATGGTCAAGCTCGGGCCAGGGGGGCCGTAGGAGATGGTCACCTGGCCGTTGTTGTTCGCCGTCCCGATCGTGGACGGCGCATAGTGTGTACCGGTGCTCGACGTGGTGGTGAAGCTGCTGCCCCCACCACCACCGCCCCCACCCGCCGAGGTGCCGCTGCTGTTGACGGCGCCGCTGCCGCCGCCCCCGCCGGCGAAGTACCCACCACCACCGCCCCCACCACCAGCGATGGCAGTGGCGGCGCAGCCGCCGTCGAAGCTGCCACCGGTGCCACCGGTACCGACCGTGGCACCGGAGAACCCGCTCCCCGGCCCGCCGTTCGTGACCGCACAGGGTGGAGCGGTGCCGCCGGCCCCGCCGGCCCCGCCGGTGCTGGTGCTGGTGCTGCCACCGCCCCCGCCCTGCCCCGGCGAAGCCCCAGGGCCGGTGGCGCTTCCCGCGGTACCGCCGGTGGCATCCGGCGTTGTCCCGCCGTTGCCTCCGTTCCCCCCCGTAGAGCCCGCTCCGGTGCCGCCGGCGGCACCGCCGCCCCCGGCGACCACCAGCAAGGAGCCGCCCGTGCTGATGCTGGAGGCCCCGCCCCCACCCGGCCCTTCAAAATGAAAACCAGGGGTCGGATAACTCCCACCTGGGGCGCCGCCGTTGAACCCGCCGGCACCCGGCGTCCCGGTGCCGTTGCAGCCTTTGCCGCCGGTGCCGCCGACGTTGATGGTGAAGGTCGTCGGTGCGGCGGTTTGCGGGAGCGTAGTGACGACCCGTGCCCCCGTCCCACCGGTCCCCGTGACGGAACAGGGGGTGCCGGTGTTGTCGGCACCGCCGGCCCCGTCCGCGGTGATCGTCACGAGCATCCCCGCAGGAACCGTCAGGGTCTGCGGAGCGCCGGTGAAGGTGAAGGTCTGACTGACTGGCGCGGCTGCCCGACTGCCGCTGCGATGACCTGCCGTCGGAGAGTCGGCGACGGCCGCCGGCACCCCCGCACCGGTGAGCACGGCACACACCGCTGCGGTGACGCTCGTACGCCACCAACCCCGCCCGGGCCCGGCCGGCGATGCCGCTGAAGCCGACACTTGCGCCGCCCGACGACCAGTGACACGCCAGAGGCCCCGCTCGCCCCAACTTTGAGATCTGTGAACGTCATTGGTCACAACACGCCGATCCTCTCCTGAAGCAATTCCCCGCTACGTCAGAAAACGGCCCGGGGGCGATAGAGCGACGACGCACAAACACCGCTGTCGCGCAGGTAATGGAACCTGACAAAAGAACATAAAACGTGGCGAAACGCTGCAATCGACATCTGTCTGACAATCTGGCAGGGCTCTGGCAACAACCCTCAAAGGCCTGCGACGACGGTCTCGCCGGCCAGTCACCGGTGAGGGCGAATGCGTTTCGGACCGGCCTCGAGTCGGGACGGCGAGTGATCGTTCACACGTTCGATTCTAGGAGCATCCATCGACCGCCTGCAGCAAGCGCCACGCCCCTTGTCCGTAGGCGCGTTCACCCCGGATCCATGCGGCGCCAACCAGCCGCGAAGCACCGTCAATCTGCTGCGAGCGTCGCCCTTCCGCCCGAACCGTCCAGCACATCCATGCCGTCCTCCGGTCCTCGCTTCAGCAGGCGATCCGAGAGGAGTTGATCGCGCGGAACGTCGCGCGGATCGTGGAGACCCCCACTGTTACCCGCAAGGAAGTGCGTCCGCTGGACGCCGCAGAGGCTCGCCTCATGCTCAGGACCGCCCGCTCCCACCGCCTCTACGCGCTGCGCTGTGGCTGCTGCTCGTGTTCACAGGCCTGCGGTGGGGCGAAGCGCTCGCCCTCACCTGGGCGGACGTCGATCTCACGAACGGTCAGCTCCGCGTCCGCCGGAACGTCCAGCGCATCCGGCGTGAGCTGATCTTCGGCAGTCCCAAGACCATGCGCTCCATCCGTACGGCGTCCCTCCCGAAGCACTGCGTGTGGGCTCTCGTGCAACATCGAGCCCAGCAGGAGCGGGAACGCAAGGTGGCGGGGAAGAAGTGGCAGCCGACGCCGGGGCAGCCGGACGGGCTGATCTTCACGACAACGACCGGTCGCGTCACGGACCCCCGCAGCCTGAACCGGATGCTGACCATCCTGTGTCGGGATACCGGCGTACGACGGGTGCGGGTGCACGACCTCCGGCACACGTGCGCGTCACTCCTACTGGCCCAGGGCGTGGACGCTCGCACGATCATGGAAACGCTCGGGCACAGCACGATCACGATGACGCTGGACACCTACGCGCACGTGATGAGCACGACGCTCAAGGCCGCCGCCGACCGGATGGACGACGCGCTTGGACTGGACGAGTCGGAGGAGGAAGCAGACGGCGAGCAGGAGCCGCACGCCGAGGAGTGATCGGCGGCGCTTCGGGGCGCGTTGCTGTCAGCCGTTGATGTCAAAAGCCCTCCGGGATGATCCCGAAGGGCTTTTGACCTGTGTGCACTCGGCAGGATTCGAACCTGCAACCTTCTGATCCGTAGCTCTACAGAGATCGGTCAACGGAGGTCATACAGGCAGTCGTTCGGCTCCTGAGGGTTGCTGTGGGTCATGGTCGGTTGCTGTGGTTGCTGTACTTCGTTGCTGTACCGCACTGCTCCGAGGAACCCCTTCACCGATCCTCCGCTGAAGGCCCTCACCCCCGCCAAGCTCCGTGCGGCCCGGCGTCACCATCTTGCGCTCTGGAGCACCGACCGAGCGCGGGTCACAGAATGGCCACCACTCCTACACACTCTGTGCACACGACTCTGCTGGGCACTACGGTCGCTCCACCCGAAGCATCCTGGGGGACGAGATGACCGACCCGTACACCACTCCCATACCGCCGACACCACGCCCACCAGACACCCGTCCGCTCCACAAGCGCGTACTCGTGTGGGTCGGCGGCACGGCCCTGTTCATCACGGGCGCGCTCATCGGCTCCACCGGGCACGACGGGCAACAGCCCGTCGAGACCAAGGTCAAACCCACGACGACCATCACCGCGACCGTCACAGCCACGCCCGAGCCCGGCCCGACCGTCACTGAGACCGTTAAAGCCAAGGCCAAGCCCGGTCCCACGGTCACCGTCACCAGGACCACCACCGCCAAGGCCGCTGGGAGTAGCGGTAGCGGTAGCCAGGACAGCACCGGCACGTGCACCATCGTTTCCAACGCGGGAAACTGCTACTCGGCGGGGCAGTTCTGCCGGAACAGCGACCACGGCGCCATCACCACCACCGCAGGCGGCACGAAGATCAAGTGCACCTACAGCTCGAACGCATGGCGCTGGACCTACATCTGACGAGCCAAAGCCGGCAAGCATCAGACCGTGCTCGGCGTGCTGCTGCGTGCCGCACTCCCACCCCGGCACCGCCAACACGCTTTCCAAGTCTGTTGGTGGTCTGGCTGGCCTGATGCCGGGGCGTTCACCTGGGTCCATGTCCGTCCGGCCTGTCAACGACAGCCGACGGCCGAACTCTCCTGAACGTCGGCGTCCACCCCTGAATGAGACGGAAACTGAGACGGACAGCTAGGTCTCTGGCCTGCGGCCCGTGCCTGCCTAATCCAGGTCGAACATCATCTGCTGGTGCCCACGCTCTTCAAGCCAATCGATCATCTCTCGACAGCTGCGGACATAAGTACGGGCCGCCTCGGGAGTCACTGCGCAGCGTTGGCCATGGGTGACTTCGTTGCGCACTTGGCTTAGCTCGATGATCGATGCTCTGATGTCGGGGGGCAGGTCTAGTCGCTCGGCTAGGCGCCTGACCGGCGAGCGCAACCGTGATGCCGGTAGATATTGATCTTCAAGTCGTCGCAGCTGAGCCTCTACTCCTAGGAAGGCTGCGACGACTGCGGCGTTTGAGTGCGTCTCTGCGAGGGTCAGGAGAGGGTCGTCGTCTGGAGCCATCCTGTAGTAAGCGCGGACGAACGAGCCCTGTGGCCGGCCGGTGGAATCTGCCCCAGGCGGCGCCGCGGGTTGTGCCCCGTGGTCGAGCACAGGCGGCAACTCAGTTTGGTCGGGAACCCCAAGGTGATTGTTCAGTACCGCCACCTCTGCATCTGCGCTGGCAGCGATGACCTCGTTGGAGAACTCAGCGTCAACACCTGGCGCGCTTAGCATCCGAACTCTGCGTATGAGGTCTCTGAGCTGGCTTCGGAAGCCGTAAACGATCACTACGGTCACAGCGGGCCAGATGATGACCTTGAGGTAGTCGAGCACTAAGCGAGCAATCTCCACACGCGCATGATGCCGCATGACAAACCCAGGGCGACCTGCACTTTGGGAACGTGTGCGGCGTAGCGGCTTCGGGCTGGAGTTTTGGGACCGAGGCAAGGCGACGGGCGCCGCCCCACGGTGAGGACGGCGTCCGTACGAGGTGAGAGCTTTGAGGTCTGGCCTCATCCTTATCAGGTCGATCACAGGGTCTGTCACGGTCGACTAACCGGCTCTGTGCCTCAGCTGATCGTCCGCTGGGGTCCGGCCTCGACCGCTGCTGTTCGTGCTCGTTGGTGTCGGCCGCTGGTGTCAAACGCCGCACGTGGTTTTGCCAAGGCCTGCCCGTTCTGGCCTGCGCGCCGTGGCACTCACCTCTGGGTGCCGGCGAGGAGAGCGAGGACCTTGGGCCAGCCCTGCTCCTTTGCGACAGCGTTGCCGGTGCGACTGCCACCCAGGGACTCCGTGATACCTGTGTCCTCCGCGAGGAAGGGGAAGGTACCGACACCGTGTCCGGCGTTGGGGTAGACCAGCGCCTGGTACGGATGCCGGTCGTGGTCCGCATGCACCTCGTCGGTGATCGCCTTGACATAGGTCGGCGATGGCCATAGGGCGTCGTCTGCGCCGGCGATGGCCAGCAGTGGTCCGCTGAGGTGATCCAGTGGGATGCCGCCCAGGGGAATGGGTTTCCCGTCCTTGGTCCAGGCGTTGCCACTGCCTGGGATTCCCGGGTTGACGTTGGACGACGGGGAGTACACGACGACGCCGTGGATCAGATCGGGATAGTCCTCGGCGAGAAGCAGGGCGGGTTCGCTACCTCGGGAGTAGCCCATGGAAATGATGCGTGCGGGGTCGGCGTCAGGCTGGGCTGCCAGCAGTCGGGCGGCGGTGGCGAAGTACTCCAACGGGACGTTGTTCAGTCTGGCGGGCAGGCCGGGCATCGCGAAGTAGCCGAGAGCCAGCGTCGGGTAGCCGTGGGAGGCGAGCAGAGCCGCCGCGTACTTCATGCCGCCGATGCCGCCTTCGGATCCACCGAAGGCCAGCACGGCCGGGTGCCGGGGAGTGCCGGGGCGGGGCAGGAACATCTCTCCGACGACCTTGTCATGGGCCAGGGTGAGCGTTCGGGCGCTGACTCCTTTGGCCACCCATTCCCGGGTGAGCGTGCGGCTCGCCAATCGCCGCCCATGCGCTGTCACGGTGATCTGCACGGTGTATGAGGGGGAGAGCTCAGGGTAAAGAGGGGCGAAGTTCTCACTGTTCGGATCGCTGGTCGGGGGCCTCATGGACCAGAACAGGCCCATACTGTCGACCGTGTGGTACGTCCCCGAGGCCGGCCGCGTCTTGGAGAGGTCGACGAGGCCATGGTCGTCCGCGGTGAATGTTGCCTGGCCATGCCACACCTTGTGGTCGTGCGCGGTCGCCGACGAGCCGACAGTGATTTCGTCGTGTGGCTCCAGACCACTGATCTTCAAGTGAACGGCCTGATCAGCCAGGGCTATCGGCGCATCGACCCCGATGATCGCCCTGGTACTGGCGTGCATCCCCGAGGAGCATCCCGCCGCCCCCCAGCCGATCACGACGGCCACTGCCATGGCCCATCCCCGCAACCGTCGTAACGCCACGTTGCCCCACCCCCAGGAATTGATCCACCACACTCATCTTGAAGTGCCCGCCGAGTCAACCCTGATCAGAGGCCGCGAGGATAGACCCGGCTTCAGCTGCCTGCTTCCTTCACCACCACTCGCCCCAGCTCCCATCCCGTACGCCGTCGACGCACACACCGTGGAGCAGGCGTGGTTCCTGGCGTCCAGGTGGAGCGCGCCACTGTACGAACGACCTGGACGCCAGGGGCCGCGTCTGCTCGGCTCTGCCTGGGTCGATGGTGTGCGGGATGGGAGCCCCCAGCATCCGCCCCGAAGGGCCCGCAGTCGGCGACGGCGCCCCCTCCATCCCGGTGCCGGCCGATCCCCCGCCGGAGGCTCTGTTGTGACCGGCCGCGTACGCGGTGATCGACTCATGGCCACCGGCCCTACACACCAGTGGGCGCGCGTCGGCGCAGCGCGGGCGGAGCGGGCCGGAGGCAGGAGCGGCGCCCGCAGCGGAGCCGGGAGCGCGCCCGGCGGAGCGGAGCGCAGCCGGGGCTTGAACCAGTAAAGAAAGTTGTAACTCAGTCCGTGGGTCGAGGCTTGAAGTCGTACGCACAGGCTGGGAGTTCAGTGCCCTCACGGTGGGCGAGCAGCAGGTAGGTCACTGGTCGGACTGTCCAGGTGATGCGGGTGTCGACGTGGGTCACTGACACGGTGCAGGACTCTGACCGCAGGAGCGCTCGTCTGGTCTCCGCGCGGCCGTCGTACAGCGACTCCCAAGCCTCGTCCGACGCGTCCGCATCCAAAGCTGGTGAGATCGTGCTGAGCGCGACCGCAACCCATCGATCAGCCTGCGGTGCCGAGTAGGCGTCGAACGATGCCACCAGCGCCAGCCCCCGCTGATCAGTCAGGTCTTCCGTCCAGCATTCGCACCAGAAGCCGCGTCTGGTGGTGTTCCTCAGCATGGATGGCCTCCCCGCTGAGCGTCCGCGTACAGCTCTGCGGTAACCGTGTGACCGTGATCGCTGTCGTGGACGACGACCCGGTGGGCGATCGCGCTGACCATGCCCAAGCCTCGGCCGTGCTCGGCGTCCTGGTCCTGGTGCTCGACCTTCGGAGCGCTGGCCGCGCCCCCGTCGTCCGTCACCGACACTGCGACCACCTGTGCCGAGACGGCGACGGCCAGGTGGAAGCTGCCGGACTCGCAGCCGCTGGCCGTGTGGAGGATCGCGTTCGCGCTCAGCTCGCTCACGATCAGTTCGGCGTCTTCGGCTAAGGGGGAGTCGCGCAGGATGTCGCGGGTCCAGCGGCGGGCCCGACTCACCTCTTCCGGGAATCCTGGGCAACTGAGCCCCCAGACCCGGGCTGTACTCGTATACTCGTGCATACAAGTTCCTTCGTGCTGGTAGGCCGCCATGTGCAGCGGGTTCAGGCTAGACGAGTTTCACGCCGTCGTGGGCGCGGATGGCCGGCGGAGACGCCGCGTCGAGTGCGTCCAGGACGCGGATCGCGTACGCCTCGTCGGCAAGCTCGGAGACCTCTTCGCGGGTAGCCCAGCGCAGGGCGCGGGTCTCGTCACCAGTGGTGGGCGTGCCGTCAGCGGCCTCGCAGCGGAAGACCAGCGAAACGATCAAGCCCGTCATGTTCTTGTAGACGCCGGTCAGGGTCGCGGGAAGTGCGATCTTGATGCCGGTCTCTTCGAGGACTTCGCGCTGGAGGGCCTCGGGAATGGTCTCCTCGCGTTCGAGGACGCCGCCCGGTGGCTCCCAGTGACCGTTGTCCCGGCGCTGAATCAGGAGGGCTCGGCCCCGGTCGTCGACGACGACCCCGGCCACGCTCACGGAGTGCGGGCGTTCTGTGCTCACGTTCCTGGGCCCTCTCGGATGGCTAGGCTCTCCACCGTAGCAACAACACTCGCCCACTCGTCTAGATACCTAAAGGAGTACACGTGAGCCCTCTCCCTTCGGGCCTCCTCGGCGATCTCGACCCCACGAGCGATCGTGCGGTCTTCCGGCAGATCGCCGACCAGCTGCGTGAGGCCATCGACCGTGGGCGATTCCGCGAGGGCGAGAAGCTGCCCTCGGAAGCCGAGCTGGTAGACCACTACGGGGTATCCCGAATGACCGTCCGCAACTCGTTCTCCGTCCTCACGGGTGAGGGCCTGGTGCACGCCGAGCACGGCAAGGGCGTCTTCGTCCGGCCGCGTCCGCCCGTGCGCCGCCTCGCCTCCGACCGGTTCGCCCGACGGCATCGGGAGCAGGGCAAGTCCGCGTTCATCGTGGAGGCCGACGCGGCCGGCGGTCACCCCACGGTCGACAGCTTGGAGGTCAAGGAGGAGAAGCCGAGCCAGGACATCTCCGCCAGGCTCGGGTCCGTGCGGCGGGTCCTCGCCCGTCGGCGCCGGTACCTGCTGGACGGGAAGCCGGTCGAGTTCGCGACCTCCTACCTCCCGCTCGACATCGCCCGCGGTACGCCCATCGCCGAGCCGAACCCTGGTCCCGGCGGCATCTACGCCCGCCTCGAAGAGCTGGGTCACCGTCTCGATCACTTCGAGGAGGAGATCCGTGCCCGGATGCCCTCGCCCGCCGAGGTCAAGACGCTGCATCTGGCGGCCGGTGTGCCCGTCATCCATCTGATCCGTACCGCCTTCGATGCCGAGGGACGCGCGGTCGAGGTCTGTGACACGGTCATGGCGGCGGACGCGTACGTCCTGTCGTACCAGCTCCCGGCCACGTGAGGGCATAACCGGCGGTGGTGCGCGGGGACACTTCTCAGAACTCGTACACCCCAACACGCATACTCGTATAGACGAGTGGGCAAGTTGTGTGGCAGGGTGATTACGTAACCCGGGAGAACGGGTTCGTAGATTGCGTCTTGTATAGACGAGTAGATAGGAGTGTGTGCCTTGCGCACCATCCGCGTTGAGACCTCTGCCGCCACGATCCTCCTGACCGAGGCTCCCGAGCCGAAGATCCGCGACCGGCAGACCGGCGAGATCGCCAAAGACGCCGCCAGCGGCGAGGCGCTGATGACCATCGGCGTCGTCTACATCGAGGAAGGAGAGTCCTCCCTCATCAAGGTCACCATCCCCGAGAGCGGGGTCTCCGAGGGACTGGCGCTCGGCTCGCCGGTCTCGCTGCCGGGGCTGGCTGCCCGGCCCTGGGAGAGCGTCTTCAACGGGCAGCAGCGTCACGGCATCGCCTACCGCGCCGCCGCCGTCACCCCGGCCGCTTTCCCGAACGTGGGGAACGCTGCCTGATGTCCGACCTGACGACGCTCCTGGAAGTGGGTGGTCCTGTCGCCGCGCGCGGCGGTGGGGCCGCCTACGCCCGGGCCAAGCATCCCGTCCTCTTCTGGTGCACGGTCGGTGGCCCGGCGTCCACCGTCCGGCTGCTCGGCTCGTACGCCTCGGTCATGGAAGCGTGCGGCCTGACCGTGGCGCCCTCGCGGCTGCGCGTCCTTGCCATGAAGGCCACCACCCGACGTGAAGTGCGGCCGGTGCCGCCCCGCCGGGGCATCATCCGGCCCACCACGACCGGCTTACGGCTTAGGCTCCGCCTCGCCCCGGGACAGGAACCCGCTGACCTCGCCGCCTCGGCCGAACGACTTCGCCATGCCTGGGGGGTTCACGCCGTCTACGTCACCACCGTCAAACCGGGTGTCGTGGAACTGCGCCTGGTCGGCTTTGACGTCCTGCGCAAGGTTCGCATGCCGCGCAAGGCCGAAGCCGGGTTCCTCAAGGTGCCGGTTGCGCTGCGGGAGGACGCCATGCCCTTCGTACGCGACTACCGTACCGTTCCCCACCAGCTCACCCTCGGCGCAACGCTGTCGGGCAAGTCCATGTACCTGCGCCACCTCATCTCCGGGCTCGCCCCTCAACCCGTCGCCCTGGTCGGCATCGACTGCAAACGGGGTGTGGAGCTGGCGCCCTTCGCCCCACGCCTGTCCGCGCTCGCCACCGACCCGGCCGAAGCCGCAGATCTGCTGCCGGTACTCGTGAAGGAGATGGAGGACCGATACGACCTGATCAAGGCCCGGCAGGGCATCGCACCGGACACTCCCGAGGAGGAGATCACCTCCGACATCTGGGGCCTGCCCAGAAGCGAACGGCCCGTGCCCATAGTGCTGTTCGTGGACGAGGTCGCCGAGCTGTTCCTCGTCGCCACGAAGAAGGACGAGGAGCGCCGGGACGAGATGGTCACCCAGCTCATCCGCCTCGCCCAGCTGGGCCGCGCGGCCGGCATCTATCTGGAAGTCTGCGGGCAGCGCTTCGGTGCCGAACTCGGCAAGGGCGCCACCATGCTCCGCGCCCAGCTCACCGGCCGTGTCTGCCACCGCGTCAACGATGAAGCCTTCGCCAAGATGGCCCTTGGCGACATCGCACCAGAAGCTGTCATGGCTGCCTGTGCCATCGCCCCCGAACGTCCCGGCCTCGCCGTTGCGGGGGACACCTCCGGCGGCTGGTCCCGCATCCGCACCCCGTACCTCTCCCTCGGCGCCGCCGCCGACACCTGCCGGGAGACGGCTCACCTGATGCCCGACGTCCCCGCGCTGAACCCCTTAAGGCCCGAGGTGCCCGTACAGCCCGTCGAGTCCTCGACCCTCGCCGCCTAGCCGCCCCCTCACGTTCCAACCGGCTGGCGTGACCGTCTCGCGCCAAGTCCCTGCCCCTCCCATGCCTGAACCAGGAAGGAGCCGCCTAATGCGCGCCCAACTGGCCCGCGTAGACGCGGTGCTTGTCCAGGCGCTCATCGCCGCCGTGCTGTCCTTCGCGCACATTCATGACGTCGCGATGGCAGCCGGACAGGACGGGTGGAAAGCCTGGGCTTACCCCGTCTCCGTAGACCTGCTGCTCGTCGCCGCCTGGCGCCGACTGCGCTCCGGTGGAGCCAATGCGGCGGCCTGGTGCTGGTTCGTCATCGCACTCACTGCATCCCTCGGCGCGAACGTCGCCACCGCCGGCGTGCTCGACCTCGGCGACGTCCCGGCCTGGCTGAGCATCCTCGTCGCGGGCTGGCCTGCCGTCGCCTTCCTCGGCGGAACCCTCCTAGCCCACTCGGCACCCAGAGCAGCCACGACCGCCGAGGCCATCGCGGACCAGGAGAACGAGACCGACCCCACCCACGAGCCGCCCGCCATCGACGCACCACTGGAACGCCCGCCCGTCCCGGTCCCGTCCGCCCTCATCGACCACGCCCGCAAGGTCGCTGTCGAGCACCACACCCGTACCGGCTCCCCGATCGACACCCCCACGCTGCGCGCCCGCCTCGGCGTCCCGGCCCCCATGGCCGAAGCCATCGCCGCCCACCTGTGAAAGGAAGCCCGATGACCGCCAACCGCAGCTTCCGCAACGTCACCCGCATCGGCCCCGTGCAGGTCGGCACCGCCTACGACAACCGTGGCCGCGAGAAGCACACCGCCGCCTGCACCGCCCCGCGCTGCGGCTTCTCCGCCGACTACGACAACCGCGCAGCCGCAGAACTCGCCGCCCGTACCCACCGCTGCCCCGTCCGCTGAAAGGACCCGGAAAACCGTGACCGTCAGCCTGCCGCTCGTCGTCGTCCTCGGCTTCTTCGCCTGGGGCGCGATCAAGTACCTCGGCGTCCGCACCTGGATCGTCGTCCTGATCGCCCTCTTCGGCTTCTGGCTCTCGCACACCTTCCTCGCCCCTGCAATCGAGTCCGGTACGCGCTCCGGAGTGGGCGTCGTAAACGGCTCACATGACTAGACGAGCAGATAAGGAGAGGTTCGTGTTCTTGCCCAAGTACCCCGACAACCCGGCCCCGCCGCTCGCGCACGCCCACACCCCGACCGACCCGGCGCCCGTCCGGCGCTCGCTCCCGTCGGTCTCCATCGACCAGAAGACGGTCGCGGCCGTGCTCGTCGGCGGTGTGGTCCTCACCGCGCTCCTGGCCGCCGTCGCCGTGACTGCCATCTCGGTGGCCGTCGCCGCCGTGGTCCTGCGCTCCCTGCTCCGCGAACACAACCGGCGCTGACGCGCCTTGACCTCCGGGGCGGCGCGACACGGCCAAGCATCCGCCGCCCCGGTGGCCCATCCCTCCCGACAGCACCAGTCAGAAGGAGAGAAGCCATCTTCACCCGCACCACCCCGCCCCCGTTCCGGGCACTCAGCAACCTCGCCGCCGACGGTCACCTGCCCGGTATCCTCCGGCAGCTCTCCGGGCTCGGCGGCTGCACCCACCCGATCCGCCTGGACGGCCACCGCACCGAGTACGACCTCAACACCACAACCGGCGAGATCGGCCACGTTCTCCAACACCTCGACTCCTCGGCCCTCCCCGCCGGCCAACTCCTCGTCCGCTGCAACAACCGCCGCACCACCCGCTGCCCGGCCTGCGCCGAGGTCTACCGCCGCGACACCTTCCAGCTGATCACCGCCGGACTGCGCGGCGGCAAGGGCACCCCGGAACACGTCGCCGCCCACCCTCGCGTCTTCGCCACCTTCACCGCCCCCGGCTTCGGCCCGGTCCACAACCGCCGGACCGACGGCCACCCTTGCCGCTGCGGCCGCCACCACGACCAGGACGACGACGCCCTTGGCACCCCGCTCGACCCGGACACCTACGACTACGAAGCGGCCGTCCTGTGGAACGCCCACGCCGGTGCCCTTTGGCGACGCTTCTCCGTCTACCTGCGCCGGGAGGTCGCCAAGCGCGCGGGACTCTCTCAACGTCGGCTCCGCGAGCACGCCCGGGTTTCCTTCGCCAAGGTCGCCGAGTACCAGAAGCGGGGCGCCGTTCACTTCCACGCAGTCATCCGCCTGGACGGTCCCGGCGGTGGCGACACCGTGCCCCCGGCCTGGGCGACCGCCGAGCTGTTGACCGACGCCATCCGAGCCGCCGCCACCAAGGTCCGTGTCGACGGCCCGACCCTGGACGGTCGCGCACGCACCTTCGCCTTCAGCCGCCAGCTCGACGTCCGCACGATCCGCTCTGCCGACTTCAACAACGGCCAGGAACTGACCGAACGAGCCGTCGCCGCTACATCGCCAAGTACGCGGCCAAGGGCGCCGAGACGGCGACAGGTGCCCTCGACCGGCCGCTGAAGTTCGCCGCCGAACTCGCCCAGCTCGACATCAGCGACCACGCCCGCCGCCTCATCCGAACAGCCTGGGCCCTCGGCGCCCGCAAAGACCTGGAACACCTCCGCCTGCGCGCGTGGGCTCACATGCTCGGCTTCCGCGGCCACTTCTCCACCAAGTCCCGCCGTTACTCCACCACCCTCGGCGCCCTCCGTGACGCCCGCGCCGAATGGCGCCGAGCACAAGCGGCAGCACCCAACGGGCCGGAGCCCGACACGACGTACGTCCTCGCCCACTGGGTCTTCGCCGGTACCGGCCTGTCCGGCGCCGAGGCCTGGCTTGCCGCATCCCTCGAACCCGCTCCCGGAACGGAAGGAGAGCCCACCGCATGACCACGGTGTCCATCACGCGCAAGTGGCACACCACAGCCGAGGTCGCCGAGATGCTCGGCTTCGGCCTCTCCAAGACCAAGGCGCTCATCCTGAGCGGTGAGATCCGGTCCGTGAAGATCGGCCGCAACCGTCGCATCCTCCCGGCGTGGGTCGACGAGTACGTGAGCCGCTGCGCCTCCGAAGCCGAGGAGTGGGCGGCATGAGCGGAAAGCGCGCCAACGGCGAGGGATCCATCTACCCGTACAAGAACGGCTTCGCCGCCTACGCATGGGTCACCACTCCGGAGGGCGACCGCAAGCGGAAGTACGTCTACGGCAAGACCTGCGACGAGACCCACGAGAAGTGGATCAAGCTGCACAACGAGGCCTCCAAGGGCCCCTTGCAGACCCGCCACCGCACGGTGCAGGCCTTCCTCTCCTACTGGCTTGCGTCGATCGTGAAGCCCAACCTCGCCCCGCTCTCCTACATCTCGTACGAGGGCTCCGTGCAGCTGTACATCGTCCCGCACCTGGGCACGAAGCGGCTCGACAAGCTCACCGTCCGGGACGTGCGGGAGTGGCTGACCAAGCTGGCTGGCATCTGCCAGTGCTGCGCACAGGGCAAGGACGCCAAGCGGGCCAAGGCACGGCAGCGCTGCTGTGCCGTCGGGGAGTGCTGCAAGGCGTTCCCCTCCCGGCGAGTCGTCCAGGCCGCCCGTGACGCCCTGCGAGCCGCCCTCACCCACGCTGTGACCGAGGAGGAGATCAGCAAGAACGTGGCCTCTCTGGTCAAGGTCCCCAAGCCTCGCCGCCGCCGGATCAAGCCCTGGTCCGTGGTCGAAGCCGGGCGCTTCCTCGCCGATTCCCTCGCGCGGGAAGATCCGCTCTTCGCGGCGTGGGTGCTGGTCCTCTGCCTGGGGCTGCGCCGTGGTGAGGTCCTTGGCCTGACCTGGAAGTCGATCGACTTCGAGACCGGTGAGTTGTACGTGGATCACCAGATCCAGCGCGCGGGCCGTCGGATCCTCCACCGGGAGACCAAAACGAAGGAGTCCGACGACTTCCTTCCCCTCCCTGAGTTCTGCCTCAGGGCGCTCCGGATGCGACGGGCTCAGCAGACCGGGGACCGGAAGGCGGCCGGTGATCTCTGGCGGGACACGCGCGGCCTGATCTTCACCACGAAGTACGGCACCCCGATCGAGCCGGGCAACCTCACCCGCATGTTCGCCCTGCGGGCCCGGCGCGCCGGCCTCCGGGTGATCCCGCTCAGGAACACCCGCCACACGTGCAGCTCGCTTCTCGTCGCCCTGAAGGTGCATCCGAAGGTGGCACAGCGGATCCTGCGGCACTCGCAGATCGCCATGACGATGGAGGTCTACGCGGAAGCGAGCGAGGAGGAGGTGCGGGCCGCGCTCGGCAAGCTCTCCGATGCCATGGACGGCACTGGCTGAGGCGGTTGCTGTACTTCGCTGCTGTACGCCCCTGAAACGCAAGAGGCCCCGGATCTCTCCGGGGCCTCTAACCTGTGTGCACTCGGCAGGATTCGAACCTGCAACCTTCTGATCCGTAGTCAGATGCTCTATCCGTTAAGCTACGAGTGCTTGTTTTTCGTCTTCGCTCTCGGCCCTTTCGGCCCGCTCGCGGCGACAGGAAGAACATTACATGACTGCCGCCGTCATGTGAAATCCGATTCGCATACCCCTTGTGACCTGCGGAAACGTGGATCGGACGGGGAAGAGGGAGATCCTCGGGCGGTCCGGGAACGCCCACCGAACACCCCGGGAACACCGAAGCCCCGGTCCTGAGGACCGGGGCTTCGGGATCGGTGCGGAGGCGGAGGGATTTGAACCCTCGATGGGCTTTAAGGCCCAAACCGCATTAGCAGTGCGGCGCCATAGACCGGACTAGGCGACGCCTCCAGCACAACCACTCGCGCGAGCGCGCGACTGGTGCGTGCAGATGATGACACAGTCGAGCGTGCTGTCACCAATCGGCTCCCACGGTACTAGGCGCGGGGGCCACAGGGCAAAGGGCTTCGCCCGGCGGGGCGGCAGGTCCGGGGCCCGGCGCAACGTCCGGGGGGCGCGAGCGTTGGGCAGGACATGGTCTCTGTCTTGTCGGTCGTCCCGCGGGGCGTGGTGGCGGTGTCCCGCACTGCCGCCGCCGCTGCCGCCGCCTCGGTCTCGTTCTCGGTCCTGTCCCTGGTCGGCCCGGCCGCGGCACCCGCTGCCGCGGCGCCCGCCGCACCCGCCGCCGCGCCCGCCCTGCCTCCGCCCGTGCGGCCCGAGGACCGCGGTGGTGATCACCTCACCGTCGTCGTGGAGCACGCCGGCGCGGGGCGGGACGGGACGTACGAGGTGTCCTGTCATCCCGGGGCCGGGAATCACCCGGACGTGGCGGGGGCCTGCCGGGTGCTCGACTCGAACACGCGCTGGGGGCAGGACACCTTCGCCCCGGTGGCCTCCGGCAGCAGCTGCACCATGCTCTACGGCGGCCCGGCCACCGCCCACGTCACCGGCACGTGGGCCGGACGTCCGGTCGACGCCTCGTACGACCGCGGCGACGGGTGCGAGATCGGGCGGTGGGACCGGATGGTGCCCCTGCTGCCGAAGCTCGGTTCGCCTTCGGGTCCGCCCTCGGAATCGCCCTCGGAATCGCTTCAGTAGGTGATTCGGTGCTTGTCATGTGTTTCTTGGCGGAATCACCGGCCTCGTAAAGGTCCCGCGAAGGTCCTGCGGAGCCGGGGCCGGAACCGGGGCGCCGAGCGGGCATACGGTCACATGTTCGCCGTCACTTCCTCGTGCGACCTCCCTCTCATCCGGCGTCGCGAGCGCAACCCGTGCCCTTAGACTCCCTCGCGTGACACGCTGCGGGCCGGTTGGCAAGATGGCCCGAGCGGTCGGAAAGCGGTAACAGGGAGGAAGCGTCTCGTGAGCAGCAGGCCATCCCGAGGCGCTGCTCGCCTCGCAGCCATACTCGACGCGCTGCCCGACGCGTTGGTGCTGGTCAACGCCAACGGAACCGTCGTCAACGCCAACACCATCGCCCTGGAGGCCTTCGAGGCACCGGGCACCGCGCTCGTCGGGCGGGGGCTGCTCGATCTGCTGCCGCAGTTCGACTCCCGGCTCATCCCCGGCTCCATGCGGCGCCCCGATCACATGGATCCGCACGGGCGGACCAAGCCCACGCGGATGATCGCGCGGCGGACGGACGGATCCGAGTTCCCGGTCGAGGTCACGAGCGCGAACCTGGAGAACGGACAGCAGGCGTACGACGGTTACGGCTACACCGGCGACGAGCTGCTCATGATCGTCGTACGGGACCTGTCCGGGACCGTCGACACCGAGGCCGAGCTGGCTCGCTCGCAGCGGCAGACCGAGATGATCCTGCGGGCCGTGGCCGAGGGTGTCGTGGGCACCGACACCGACGGGCGGATCGTGCTCGTCAATCCGGCCGCCGCCCAGATACTGGGCTACCGGGCCGGTGAGCTCGGCGGCAAGGAGCTGCACACCCTCGTGCTGCACTCCCGCGCCGACGGCTCCCCCTTCCCGTACGAGGAGTCGCCACTCGCCGACACCCTGCGCTCCGGGCGCAAGCACCGGGTGCGCGGGCAGGTGATGTGGTCCAAGGGCGACCAGGAGGTCGCGGTCGACCTGACCACCGCTCCGGTGCGCGACGGCGACCAGCTCGTCGGCGCCGTCATGACCTTCACGGACCGGCGGCCGTACGACGCCCTCGCCGAGGAGAAGGACGCTCAGGAGAAGGCGCACGCCGAGGAGCTGGAGCGGCTCTCGGAGGAGCACGCCTCCGACCTGACGGCGCTGCGCCAGCAGCACGTCACCGAACTCGACGAACTGCGCGAGAAGCATGAGGAGGAGCTGGCGGCCGGCGAGGAGCGGTACGCCGCGCTCGCCGAGCGGGAGAAGGACCGGTACGAGGCCCTCTCCGGGCGGCACGAGCAGTTGCTGACGCTGCTCGGGCAGTCCCTGCGCGGACCGCTGGACGAGCTGCGGCACGAGCTGTCCGCCCTGGCCGCGGACGACGCCGGGCAGCTGTGGCCCGAGGCCAACCAGGTGCTGCACCACCTCTCGGCCGGGTACTCGCGCATCACCACCCTCATCGACAACGTCCTCGGCTACCAGCGGCTGGACGCGGGCGCCGAGGACATCACCCGTACGAAGGTGATGCTCGACGCCGTCGTCGCCGCCGGTGTGGACGGGGCCGTCGAGCTGATCGGACCGGGCCGCGTCCAGTTCGCCGTACACGCGCCGCCCATCGAGGCCGAGGTCGACCCGCAGCGGCTCGCCACCGCGCTCGCGCATCTCGTCGCGGACGTGGCGGGCGTCGACGCCACCGGCAACACGCCCGTGTCCGCGGGCGGTTACATGGACAACACCGTCGTGGTCGCGGCCGCGCAGCGCGGTGAGGTCGCGCGCATCGAGGTGCGCGGGCCGTACGCCGGGGGAGACCCGGTGCACGAGCCCATGGTGCGCGGGATCGTCCGGGCGCACGGTGGTGTGCTGCAGACGCACGAGGTGCCGGGCATGAGCGGCAGTGCGTACGTCCTCGAAGTGCCGCTCGGCGGTGGCGCCGGGGCGGTCGCCGCGCAGGCCGCCGGCCCCGAGGACACCGCTGCCGGAGCCGCCGAGCAGAGCACCGGCGGCGGGCGGCGGCGGGCCCGGCGGGCCTCCACGGACGCCTTCCTGGAGAGCGACACCCCCGCTGAGTCCGCTGAGTCCGGTGACGGCGAGGCGGAGGCGCCCACGCCGACCGGGCGGCGCCGCAGGCGTGCGGCGGCGGCCGTCGAGGCGGCTCCGCCGGTCGTCGACGAGGGTGCGGAGACCGCGTCCGGCGGGACCGGGCGGCGGCGCGGACGGCCCGCCGAAACCGACGCCGGTACGGAACAGAACGGCGTGTCCGAGGGTGCCGTGGTGACCGCGGCCGAGCATGCCGCGGGCGCCGCCGCCACGGGCAACGGACTCGGCGGCACCGTGCCGCCGCAGGGCGTGCCCGCGCCCACGGGCCGCCGGGCCAGGCGCGACTCCGGCGCACCGCAGGCCGCCCTGCCGCCCGCGCTGCCCGCGGCCGGTACCGGGCCCGCGCAGCCCGTCCCGGCCGAGGCGGCCTCGGACGAGCAGCCGACCGGGCGACGCCGGCGTGCGCTGGCCGCCGCCGCGGAGCGGGCCGCCGCACAGGAGGCGGGGGCCCGTACGGTCTTCGCGCTGCCCCCGGCCGAGGCCGACCGCTCACCCGACTCTGCCGACGCGGCGACCGGTGTAGGGGTGGCCGTGGCTCCGGGTGCCCAGGTCCCGGGTCAGGTGCACGGGGCCATGGAGGGAGTTCCCGGCGACGCCGGCCGGCATGACGCCGTACCGCTCGACCAGGCCGAGGACCACACCCCGCCCCAGCCGCACCCCACGTCCGCACCGACCGGCCGCCGGCGGCGGGCCGTGGCCCATCCGGGCGAGCCCACGGAGACGGCGGCCCCGCTGGCCGCTGCTGCTCCCGGTGCCCCTGGCCAGGCCGTTCCGGCACTTCCGGTTCAGGCGGCTCCGGTACCGGCCGCTCCCGGGCAGCCGGTGCAGCCGGTACAGCCCGGACAGGTTCCGCAGGCTGCTCAGGTCGCCGTGGGGCAGCCGACCCCGGGGCACGGGATTCCGGCGCAGGGTACGGGCGCGCCGACGGGGGCTGCGGGACAGCCCGGCGTCGTCGCTCAGCCCGGCGTCGTCGCTCAGCCCGGCGTCGTCGCTCAGCCCGGCGTCGTCGCTCAGCCCGGCGTCGTCGCTCAGCCCGGCGTCGCGGCGCAGGCCGGTGTCGCGGCGCAGGCCGGTGTCGCGGCTCAGCCCGGTGTCGCGGCTCAGCCCGGCGTCGTCACTCCGACCGGTTTCGCGGCTCAGCCCGGTGTCGTGGCTCAGCCCGGTGTGGCAGCTCCCGATGCCGTAGCTCAGCCCGGCGTGGCAGCCCTGGCCGCCCCCGGGCAGCCGACGGCCGTGCCCAACGCCGCCGTGCCCGCGCAGGGCACCGCCGGTCAGGGCGTACCGGTTCCGCCGGGACAGCCGGTTCCGGCGCAGGTGGCGCCAGGCCAGTCCGTTTCCGTCCAGGTGGCACCCGGCCAGCCCGTACCCGCACAGCCGGTACCCGCACAGCCGCTGCCTGCCCAGCCCGTACCCGCACAGCCGGCGCCCGCCCAGCCGCTGCCTGCCCAGCCCGTACCCGCACAGCCGGTACCCGCTCAGCCCGTACCGGCGCAGGCGCAGGCCCCCCAGGCCCAGCAGCCCCCCGCCTCCCCCACCCCGGCGGCGCAGACCACCCCGCCCGCAGGTACCCCGGCCGCGCCGCACCCCGGTCAGCCGCTCCCGGTGGAGGCCGCTCCCGGTCAGGTGCCGGCGGGCCAGGGCGCGGCGACGCCGGCCGCCGGTACCCCCGCGGCCGCCGTCCCCCAGCAGTGGCCCGGCGCCGACGACACGTCCGGTGCGGGTGTCCCGGCACCGCAGTCCGCCACACCGGCACCCGGCACCCCGCTCCCGCCGCCCGCCGGTGTCCAGCGGGCGGCGGCCCAGCCCCTGCCCGCCGAGGCCGCGGGGCCCGCGGTCGACCTCAACTCCACCCAGGGCCGGGCGATCAGTGTCCGCACGCTGGGGCAGGGCGTGCCGTTCGCGCGGCAGGCCCTGCAGGTGCAGCAGCCGACGGCGACCCCGCCCCCGCACACGCCGGGCGGTTCCGGCCGCCGGCGGAAGCTGGGCACGCCGCCCGACCCGGCCGCGCGCCAGGAGCCGCAGCCGGAGCAGGCGGCCCGCCCGCATCCGTCGGCCGAACCGCTGCCCGCGCAGCCCTCGCTCGCGGGGCAGTCCCGGCTCGCCCCGGCCACCGAGGGCGCCGGGCGGTCGTACGCCATAGGTGCCCCGGACGCGAACGCGGCCGAGGGGCCCGAACCGCTGGACGGACCCGGTGGGGCGATCGAGGTCGCGGACATGCCGCGGCCGCAGCCGATGGACGACGAGCTGCCCCCGGAGCCGCTGGACAACCCGCGCCGGCTGCTGATGTGGCCCGCGCCGGACGTGACGACCCAGCAGGCGCTGAGCGACTGCGGCTACCGGCCGGTCATCGTGCACTCCCGCGAGGAGGTCGACGCGCAGATCGCGGCGTTCCCGGCCGCGCTGTTCGTGGACCCGCTGACCGGGCCGATCACCCGTACCGCGCTGCAGTCGCTGCGCCAGGCGGCGGTCGCGGCCGAGGTGCCGGTGCTGGTCACGGCCGGGCTCGGGCAGGCGACGCGCGAGGCGGCGTACGGCGCCGATCCCGCCGTACTCCTGAAGGCGCTGGCGCCGCGCGACAGCGAACAGCATCCGCCGCGGGTGCTGCTGATCGAGGAGCACGCGGAGATCGCGCTGGCGCTGACCTCGACGCTGGAGCGGCGTGGGATGCAGGTGGCGCGGGCCGCGAACGACAACGACGCGGTGACACTGGCGGGGCAGCTCAGGCCGAACCTCGTGGTGATGGACCTGATGCAGGTGCACCGGCGGCAGGCCGGGATCATCGACTGGCTGCGCGCGAACGGGCAGCTCAACCGCACCCCGCTGGTCGTCTACACCGCCGCCGTCGACCCGGCCGACCTGCCGCGGCTGGCCTCGGGCGAGACGGTGCTGTTCCTCGCGGAGCGGTCCACCAGCAACGAGGTGCAGAGCCGGATCGTGGACCTGCTCGCGCGGATCGGGACCAACTAGGCGGTTTCGTTTGGATCACCTGGCTGACCAGAGGAAGATGCTCGGGCGTGGAGTCCGGCCAGGTAGATGGCTGCTGTCTTCTCGTAGCGGGTGGCGATGCCTCGCCACTGTTTCAAGCGGTTGATGCAGCGTTCGACCGTGTTGCGTTGCTTGTAGGTCTCGCGGTCGAAGGCGGGTGGCCTGCCACCCCGGCTGCCGCGTCGCAGACGGCGGCCGCGTTGATCGGCCGGCACGGGGATGACCGCCCGGATGCCGCGCCGCCTGAGGTGTTCACGGATGGCCCGCGACGAATACGTCTCGTCTGCGAGGACTGCCGCTGGCCGGGTCCGGGGCCGTCCACGCCGTCGGGGAACACGCAGCCGCGCCATCACGTCAGCGAAGGCAGGCGCGACTGCGAGGACACCAGTGATGACCAGCCCCACCCATGCCATGGCCCTGCGCACGACGGCCACCGCCTTCGGCACCCAGCGCGGCAAAGCCTGGTGGAGAGCACCTGTCCGAAGGCGCCGCATTCCCCACTAAGTGCTGCTCAGCACCGTTGTCGACTGGGCATGCGGGCGTGATCGCGCACTATGCGGTCGCAACGCCCAGGAAGCGCAGCACCGCTAGGACACGACGGTGGTCGGCGTCGGCCTTGGGCAGGTCGAGCTTGGTGAAGATGCTGTTGATGTGCTTGGCGACCGCGCTCTCGCTCACGACCAGCTCGGCGGCGACGCCGGAGTTGGACCGGCCGCCCGCCATCAGCTCCAGCACCTCCCGCTCGCGCGGTGTCAGCCGGTCGAGCGGATCGCTGTGCCGGCGTACCAGCAGCTGCGCGACGACCTGCGGGTCGAGCGCGGTGCCGCCGGCCGCCACCCGGCGTACCGCCTCGGCGAACTCCTCGACGTCGGCGACCCGTTGCTTGAGCAGATAGCCGACGCCCGAGGTGTTGGCGGCGAGCAGATCGGCGGCGTACCGCTCCTCCACGTACTGCGACAGCAGGAGCACGGCGGTACGCGGATACTGGCGGCGGATCACCAGCGCGGCGCGTACTCCCTCGTCGGTGAAGCCGGGCGGCATGCGCACGTCGACCACGGCGATGTCGGGACGGTGCTCCTCGACGGCCGCCAGCAGCCCTTCTGCGTCGGCGACCTGCGCGCACATCTCGAAGCCGGCCGCCTCCAGCACCTTGACCACGCCGATGCGCAGCAAGAGGGAATCCTCGGCGATCACGGCGCGCACGGCAGCTCCACGGTGATGACGGTCGGGCCCCCGGCGGGACTGCGGCAGGAGAACGTGCCGTCGACGGACGCGACGCGCTTGGCGAGCCCGGCGAGCCCGGTGCCGCCGCCGGCCGCCGCGAGATCCGCGCCGCCCGCGCCGTCGTCCGCGACGACCACCAGCAGTGTCTCCCCGATCCGCTCCACGGTCACGTCCGCCCGGGTCGCCTGGGCGTGTTTGACCACGTTCGTCAGGGCCTCGGAGACCACGAAGTACGCGACGGCCTCGACCGTGGGTGAGGGGCGCTGCGGCAGGTCCACCGCCACGCGCACCGGGATCGGGAGGCGGGCGGCGACCCCGGACAGCGCGGCGTCGAGGCCGCGGTCCTCAAGGACGGCCGGATGCAGGCCGCGCACCAGGTCGTTCAGCTCGGCGATCGCCTCCTTCGCCTCGCGGTGCGCCTCGTCGATCACCTTGCGGGCGTCCGCCGGCAGGTCGCCGAGGGTGGACCTGGCCAGGCCCAGGTTGACGGCGAGTGAGACGAGGCGCTGCTGCGCGCCGTCGTGCAGGTCGCGCTCGATCCGCCGCCGCTCGGCGTCGGCGGCGTCGAGCACGCCGGCCCGGCTCTCGGCGAGGTCGGCGACCCGGCGGGCCAGCTTCTCCGTGCGGCTGGGGCCGAGCAGGACCTCGGCCGCCCGGGTCTCCAGCCGCACCAGAGCGCCGGTCAGCCGGGGCCCGAGGAACAGCAGGGCGAGACCGCCGGTGGTGATGTACGCGGCCTGCGTGGTGTACCCGACGTCGGTGACCCGCCACTGTGGGGGCAGCGCCCAGATCCACACGTAGATGGAGGCGGCCACGAGAGCGACGGCCCAGACGGCGAGGACGGCGAGGTCCAGGACGGCGAGCAGTGGACCCGCCACGGCGTGGTAGCAGACCTGCCGCCACAAGGCCCGCGTGGTCGGCCGGCGCACCGCCGACTTCCAGTTGCGTCCCGGCCCGGGTACGGCGGGGCGCGGGAGGTCCTTGCCGACGAGCGCCCGGTAGCGCCGCCGCTGCCCGACGGTCAGCAGGGGTGTCACCACGAGCGTGAGCAGCACGGGCAGCGCCACGAGCGTGAGCAGCACGGGCAGCGGAGTCACGGCCGGCACCAACGCCGCCATCGTGCCGACCAGCCAGAGCCACAGTGGCACCACGGCGAGGTGGAGCGGCAGGCCGGCGGCGACGAGCGCGGTCCGGTGTCCCGCCCTGCGGAACGGCCGGCCCTGCATCAGCTGCCGCCACGTCGTGAGTTGCATGCGTCAAACGGTAAAGCCGCAGGCCATCCCCGTGCCATGACGCTCCCGCCCGGTTCGGGGGTGCACTTATCTCCACCCCGGGTCGGAACCCTGCGTGACTGACGGCGCCCTGGTGTGCGGCGGAGGGTGGAGCACGTGAAGGGGAGAGCCGGCGGGGAGCGGGGGAAGACGATGCGTCAACTGGGCTTGTGCGATGAGGAAGTGGCCAGCGCCGAGGACTTTGACCGCGCCGAGGTCATCCCGCTCCACGAAGAGGCGGAGGAACCGCGCCCGGCGCGGGGCATGCGGCGGGCCGGGTGGCTGCTGGTCGCCTGCGGGCTCGCCCTGCTGCCGTGGCTGTACGTGCTGGCCACCGGCCTGCCGGCCACCGCGACCGCGGCGCACTGGCCGGTCGCCTGGGTCGGGCTCGACGCGCTGGAGGCGCTCGGCCTGATCGCCACCGGCCTCCTCGCCGCCCGCGGCGACCGGCGGCACGCCCTGGCAGCCGCCGCGACCGCGACGCTGCTTGCGGTGGACGCCTGGTTCGACACCACGACCGCGGCCCCGGGCGGCGACTTCGCCACCGCGGTCGCCATGGCGCTCGGCGCCGAGCTGCCGCTCGCCGCGCTGTGCGGCCGACTGGCGCTGCGGGCGCTGAGCCGGCACGCGTGACGCCGACCGCCCAGCCACATGCCACGGACCGAATCGATCCACCGGAGAACACCATGCACCGCATCACCACCGCCCCCGTCGCCCCGATCCCGGCCCGGACCCGCTGGGCGGTCGCCGCCGGTGTCGGCGCCGCGTTGGCCGCCGCCTGGTGGCTGGGCGACACGGTGCCCTATCCGTACGCCCAACGCGGCCTCCTCGACGTGCCGTTGCCGTTCCTGACAGCCGACCGGATGGACGCCGTACTGCAACCGCGGCCGGGGGAGCGGATCCTGGAGATCGGCCCGGGGACGGGCCTGCAGTCGCTGCACGTCGCCCCGCAGCTCGGGCCGGAGGGACGGCTCGATGTGCTCGACATCCAGCAGGAGATGCTCGACCACGTGATGTGCCGCGCCGAGCGCGACGGCCTGGCGACGATCAGGCCCACCCGCTCGGACGCACGTGAACTGCCCTACGCCGACGGGACATTCGACGCCGTATACGCCGTGACCGCGCTCGGCGAGATCCCCGAGCCGGATCGGGTACTGCGCGAGGCGGCACGGGTGCTGGCACCAGGCGGGCGGCTGGTGATCGGCGAGTTCTTCGACCGGCACTGGATCCCCTTCGGCCGGCTGCACCGGCTCGCCGACGCCGCCGGCCTCCACCTGACCGAGCGCCGCGGCCCAAGCCCGGCATACCTCGCCCGCTTCCGACCCTGCAGAGCCGACGCGCCAGGCCACCAGAGCGAGCGCCTCGCCCACAGCGACCGGGACACCGACGACGGGGAAGCGTGAGCACCGCACGCAGGGACCGCGATCACCGAGCTGAACAACCTGGCGCGCGGTAGGCCGCTCCAGGAGGCGAGGGGGCTCCGCCCCAACCGCGGCCAGCCACGAACTGCGGCGCCCCCGCAAGGTGAGAGGGGAGTCCTGCGGCTTCTGCTGCGTGATTCCGGTCTCCGATCGTGCTGGGTCCTCTCCGGCAGCAAGCCCGGGCGGCGGCGATAGGGCGGGTGCGTCCAGCAGCCCCGCGGAGTTCTGCGAGCGGGCCTGTGGTGGTGCAGTGCCGACTGGCCCATTCCGCGCGGTTTTCGGCGGTGCTACCCAGCCACAGGTGAGCGGGGCTGGTGTAGCCCGTCTCGGGCGCCGGCGTCAGCGTGCGACCAGCCGCCGGGCCGCCTCTCTGATCGAGGCGCGCAGGCGGTCCCGGTCGGTGTCCTCGGCGCCCACCACGATGCGGCGCATCTGGGGGACGACCGAGGCCCAGTTGGCCAGGGCGATGAGCAGGAAGAGCAGGTCGCGGGCCGGGATCGCGTCGGTGATCACGCCCCGGTCCTGGCCCTCCCGCAGCGCGTCGATCTTCTTGCGGTAGTGCTCCTGGCGCTCGCTCTCGTCGGGCAGTTCGGCGCTCGCGCCGTACTCCAGGCCCTCCCAGAAGAGCAGGCGGAGGACCTCGGGGTGGGTGGCGTGATAGTCGATCACGCGGTCGACCCAGCCCTCGATGTCGTCGGGATCGACGGGGACGGCGACGGCCAGATCGAGCATCGCCTTCTCCAGGACCTGCGTGAACAGCTCCGCCTTGTTGCCGAAGTAGGCGTAGATCAGCTGCTTGTTGGCCTTGGCCTCGGCGGCGATGCGGTCGATGCGGGCGCCCGCGATGCCGTACCGGGCGAACTCGGCGACCGCCGCGTCGAAGATGCGGGCCCTGGTGGCTTCGGGGTCCCTGACTGCTGCCATGCGAGCAGGGTACCGCTCTTATAACCAACCGTTTGGTTGACAGGGAATTCCGAAGAGGGGCATTCTGTTGAGGCATCCAACCAACCAGTTAGTTGTGAGAGTCGGCTCTAAGGAGTAGCTCCGCTCATGCCGTCAGCGACCAGCACCACCCACCGGGCACCCGAGGTCCGGATCCCCGCCCGGGAACAGCCCGCCTCCGGCCGGCTCTTCCTCCTGCTCATCGCCGTCTGCACCGCCGTCACGGCCGCCAACATCTACCTCGCGGCCCCGCTGTTCCCCCTGATCGCCCACGACTTCGGCACGGCCCCTCCGGCCGTCACCTGGATCGCCTCGGTCGCCCAGTTCGGCTACGCGGCCGGCCTGCTCTTCTTCGCCCCGCTCGGCGACCGCGTCAACCGGCGCCCGCTGGTCGCCCTGCTCTCGGTGGCCACAGCCGCCGCGCTGGGGCTCGGCGCGGCCGCGACCGGCACCGCCGCCCTGGCGGTCGCCGTCTTCGTCGCCGCGGCGGCGACCGTCATCCCCCAGCTGCTCGTCCCGCTGGTCGCCGAACGCGCCCCCGCCCACCACCGTGCCCGCCATGTCGCGGCCGTCATCGCCGGACTGTTCACCGGCATCGTCGGTGCCCGGGTGGTCGGCGGACTCGCCGGACAGGCCTTCGGCTGGCGCTGGGTGTTCGCCGGGTCCGGCGCGCTGACCCTCGCCCTGGGTCTGGCCACGGCTCTGGCCCTGCCCTCGGAGCGGCGCCCCCGCAGGGGAGCCCTGTTCTCGGGCATCACCGAGCTGCCCGGACTCGTCCGCCGCTCGCCCGACCTGTGGCGGGCGTGCGTGCGCCAGGCCGGGATGTTCGGCGCCTGGAGCGCCCTGTGGACCTCGCTCGCCCTGCTGCTGACCGGCCCGGCGTACGGCCTGTCCACCGCGACCGCCGGCCTGTTCGGCCTCTTCGGCCTCACCGCCACCGCGGTGGCCCCGCTCGCGGGCGGCCTGGTCGACCGCTTCGGCGCCGCCAAGGTCGTACGGTCCGCGTATCTGCTCGCGGCCGTGTCCGTGCCGCTGTTCTGGCTCGGCGGACACATGCTGGCCGCGCTGTTCGTGGCCGCCGTCGCCATCCACGCCGCCCTGGTCGCCTCCCATGTCGCCAACCAGACGCTGGCCCTGACGACCACCTCCGCCCCGGCCACCGCCAACACCGCCTACGTCGTCGCCGGCTTCACCGGCGGCGCCCTCGCCTCGACCCTGGCGGGCCTGGCCTTCGGCCACTGGGGCTGGGGCGGGGTCAGCGCGGTGGCGGGCGTGTGGCTGGTGCTGGGGTGGGCGAGCACGGCGGTACGGCGCTGAGGCCTGTCCCCTCCGTACGGCCGCCCACCCCTGGTTCGGCAGAGGCTGGTGACGTCCCCGGTCAGAGGCTGGTGACGTCCAGCTCCCCCTCCGCGTACCGCCGGCGCAGCACCTTCTTGTCGAACTTGCCCACGCTCGTCTTCGGCACCGACTCGACGATCGTCCAGCGCTCGGGGAGCTGCCACCTGGCGATGTGGCCCTCCTCGGCGAGGAAGGTGCGCAGGGCCTCGAAGCCGGTGCTCGCGCCCTCCTTGAGGACGACCGTGGCCAGCGGGCGCTCGCCCCACTTCTCGTCGGGTACGGCGACCACGGCGGCCTCGGCGACATCCGGGTGGGCCATCAGCGCGTTCTCCAGCTCGACCGAGGAGATCCACTCGCCGCCGGACTTGATGACGTCCTTGGCGCGGTCGGTGAGCGTCAGGAAACCCTCGGGGGAGATGGTGCCGACGTCGCCGGTCTTCAGCCAGCCGTCCTCGCTGAACTTGTCCGCGGGGCGCAGCGGTTCGGCGTCGGGGCCGTTGTAGTAGGCGCCCGCGATCCAGGGGCCGCGGACCTCCAGCTCGCCCGCCGACTCGCCGTCCCAGGGCAGGCGTTCGCCGCCGGGTCCGGTGAGGCGGGCCTCGACGCTCGTCGGGAAGCGGCCCTGGGTGAGGCGGTAGGCGAACTCCTGCTCGGTGCCGACCGCGTGGGCCGGCGGGCGGGCCACCGTGCCGAGCGGGGAGGTCTCCGTCATGCCCCAGGCGTGGCAGACCCGCATGCCGAGCTTGTCGAAGGCCGCCATCAGGGCGGGCGGGCAGGCGGCGCCGCCGATGGTGACCTGGACGAGGGTGGAGACGTCCCGGGGGCGGGCGGTGAGCTCGGCGAGCAGGCCCTGCCAGATGGTGGGGACGGCGGCCGCGTGCGTCGGCCGCTCCCCCTCGATCATCTCGGCGAGCGGGGCGGGCTGCAGGAAACGGTCGGGCATCAGCAGGTTGACGCCGCTCATGAAGGTGGCGTGCGGCAGGCCCCAGGCGTTGACGTGGAACTGGGGGACCACGACCAGCGAGGTGTCCTGGTCGGTCAGGCCCATCGACTGGGTCATGTTCACCTGCATGGAGTGCAGGTAGATCGAACGGTGGCTGTACACCACGCCCTTGGGGTCGCCGGTCGTGCCGGAGGTGTAGCACATCGCGGCGGCCTGGCGTTCGTCCAGCTCGGGCCAGTCGTAGCCGGTGGGCCGGCCGGCGATCAGCTCCTCGTACTCGTGCACCCGCGCGGTGGCACCCGCGAGCGGGGAACGGTCACCGGCGCCCGAGACGACGATGTGCTCCACCGTCGGCAGCTTGGCCAGCAGCGGCGCGATCAGCGGGATCAGCGAGCCGTTGACGATGATCACGCGGTCGGCGGCGTGGTTGACGATCCACGCCAGCTGCTCGGCCGGGAGGCGGAGGTTCAGGGTGTGCAGGACCGCGCCCATGGAGGGGATCGCAAAGTAGGCCTCGACGTGCTCGGCGTTGTTCCACATCAGCGTCGCGACCCGGTCGTCGTCCCGGACGCCGAGTTCGTCCCGAAGAGCGTGCGCCAACTGGGCCGCACGGGTGCCGATCTCGGCGTAGGTACGGCGTTGCGGCTCACCCTCGCCGGTCCAGGTGCTCACCCGCGACGTTCCGTGGACCGTCGCCCCGTGGGTCAGGATCCTCGAGATCAGCAGCGGTACGTCCTGCATGGTGCTCAGCACGGCGTCCTCCATGGCGACATTGCCTACGCGGGAGTAGAGGTTGCGCTGATTCTGCGCACATACCGCGCGGTATGTCACTAGGGGAAGCGAAACTGAGGCCTAGGGGGTGTCTGCTGGATCAGGTCGGCGCCATCGTCTCGGTGCCCTGGTGGCCGACCCGACCCCGCGTCGCCGGCATGATCCATGCAGACACCCCCTAGCGCACCAGTCCCAGCTCGGGATCCTCGCGCAGCTTGCCCAGGGCCCGGGAGACCGCCGACTTCACCGTGCCCACCGAGACCCCGAGCACCTCGGCCGTCTGGGCCTCGCTGAGGTCCTCGTAGTACCTGAGCACGACCATCGCCCGCTGCCGCGCGGGCAGCTTGGTGATCGCCCGCCACATGGCGTCGTGCAGTGCCTGCCGCTCGGCCGGGTCGTCCTCGCCGGGTACGGGCTCCGGCTCGGGCAGCTCGTCGCAGACGTACTCGTCCACTCTGCGCTTGCGCCACTGCGAGGTCCGCGTGTTCAGCAGGGCCCGGCGCACATAGCCGTCGAGCGCCCGGTGGTCCTCGATCCGCTCCCACGCCACGTAGGTCTTGGTGAGCGCGGTCTGCAGCAGGTCCTCGGCGTCGCTCGGGTTCGCGGTCAGTGAGCGCGCGGTGCGCAGCAGGACCGGCTGGCGGGCCCTCACGTACGAGGAGAACGACGGGTATGCGTGGGTCTGCCGCGCTGGTGCGGCGGCGGCCGAGGCGCTGGTGCAGACGGGTGTGGTCATGGCTCCACGCTAGGAGTGGACCGCACTCCGGCGGATCGGCCCCAAGTCCCGAAGCAGGGTCCCCCTCAGGTTGTAGGGGTGGGGCTGCGTACACCTCCTGAAGGTGGACTGCGGGGTGACCCCGTCTGCGGGTTCGCCCCTGAGAGCGCTCACCCGTCGGCCGCCAGAACCAGCCCCGACGTCGGCACCCCCGTGCCTGCCGTCACCAGGGTCCGGGCCGCCCCCGGTATCTGGTTCACCGCCGTGCCCCGCAGCTGGCGCACCGCTTCCGCGACGCCGTTCATCCCGTGCAGGTAGGCCTCCCCGAGCTGTCCCCCGTGCGTGTTGATCGGCAGCCGCTCCTCGGCCACGAGGTCGGCCGCCTCGCCCTTCCCGCAGAACCCGAACTCCTCCAGCTGCATGAGCACGAACGGTGTGAAGTGGTCGTACAGGATCCCCACGTCGATGTCGGCCGGGCCCAGCCCCGACGTCCGCCACAGCTGGCGGGCCACCACGCCCATCTCCGGCAGACCGGTCAGATCGTCGCGGTAGAAGCTGGTCATCTGCTCCTGCGCCCGGCCGGCGCCCTGGGCGGCCGCCGCGATCACGGCGGGCGGATGCGGCAGGTCCCGGGCCCGCTCGAGGGACGTCACCACCAGGGCCTGGCCGCCGTCGGTCTCCTGACAGCAGTCCAGCAGCCTGAGCGGCTCCACGATCCAGCGGGAGGCCGTGTGGTCGGCGAGGGTGATGGGGCGGCCGTGGAAGTAGGCCGCCGGGTTGGTGGCCGCGTACTTCCGGTCCGCCACGGCCACGTGCCCGAACGCCTCGGGGGTCAGCCCGTAGGCGTGCAGATATCGCTGGGCCGCCATCGCCACCCACGAGGCCGGGGTGAGCAGCCCGAACGGCAGCACCCAGCCGAGCGCCACGCCCTCCGCCGACGGCTCCCGGTGCTGCACGCCCGCGCCGAATCTGCGGCCCGACCGCTCGTTGAAGGCCCGGTAGCAGACCACCACCTCGGCCACACCGGTCGCCACCGCCAGCGCCGCCTGCTGGACGGTCGCGCAGGCCGCCCCGCCGCCGTAGTGGACGCGGGAGAAGAAGGACAGCTCGCCCATCCCGCAGGCCTGGGCCACGGTGATCTCCGGGCTGGTGTCCATCGTGAACGTCACCAGACCGTCCACGTCCGCCGGGGTGAGCCCCGCGTCGTCCAGCGCGGCCCCCACCGCCTCCACCGCCAGCCGCAGCTCACTGCGGCCGGAGTCCTTGGAGAACTCGGTGGCCCCGATGCCGACGATCGCCGCCCGGCCGCCGAGGGAGTCCCGGTTGCGCACGCTCATGACGCGGCCTCCCCGCCCGACACGGAGGACGGTGCCGAGACCGGTGCCGACGCCGGTGCGGGCGCCGGGACGCTGACCGTCACCGTGCCGGTCACATGCCGGCCGATGGCGTTGGCCCCGACCACGCGCACCGTCGCCGTGTCGCCGTCGACCTCCTCGACCCTGCCCGTCAGCACCATCGTGTCCCCCGGATAGTTGGGCGCCCCCAGCCTGATGGCGACCTTGCGGAGCACCGCGGAGGGGCCGAAGTGGTCCGTGATGTACCTGCCGACCAGCCCGTTCGTCGTCAGGATGTTCATGAAGACGTCGGGGGAGCCCTTCTGCCGGGCCAGCTCCGCGTCGTGGTGCACGTCCTGGTAGTCCCGGGAGGCGATCGCCCCGGCCACGATCAGCGTGCGGGTGATCGGGATCTCCAGCGGCGGCAACTCGGCGCCCGCCGCCGGCCGCGGTGCCCGCGTCTCACTCCCCATGTGCGATCAACTCCCCCAGTTCCTGGAGCACTTCGGCCCCGCATCCCAGGTGGGCGTCCAGCTGCCGCCCCCACAGGAAGTGCCGGTGCACCGGATGGTCGAGGTCGGCTCCGGCCCCGCCGTGCAGATGCTGGCCGGTGTGGACGACCCGCTGCCCCGCCTCGGAGGCCCACCAGGCGGCGGTCAGCGCGTGCGTGGCGTAGGGCAACCCGGCGTCCCGCCGCCAGGCGGCCTCGTACGCCGTCACCCGTATCGCCTCGGTGTCCATGTGGGCGTCGGCGGCCCGGAGTTGGACGGCCTGCCGGGTGGCGAGCGGACGCCCGAACTGCTCCCTGGTGTTCGTGTGCGCCACCGCCCGGGCCAGCGACCCGGCGCACACCCCGGCCTGGAGGCCGGCGAAGGCGGTGCGGGCGGTGGCGAGGACGTCGGCACACGCGTCGGCGCCCGGACCGCCGAGGGGTTCCGCCGGGGCACGGTCGAGGGTGAGACGGGCCGCGGACCAGGGTGCCGTCAGCTCCACCGGGGTGATCCCGGTGCCCTCGCCGAGCGGGGCCAGCCACAGGTGCCGGTCGGCGTCGGCGACCAGGACGTGGGTGGCGTCCCGGAGCCAGGGGACGACGGGGACGGCGCCGGTCAGCTCGCCTGGCGCGGCGGCCCGCACACCTCCCTGTGCCAAGAGCGCACCGGCGACCACCACCGAGCCGTCCTCGATGCCCGGCAGCAGCCGCTCCCGCTGCTCGGGCGTGCCGTGGGAGGCGACCGCCAGGAGGCCGTACACGCACGTCGCCGCATAGGGCACCTGGGCCGTCGTACGCCCCTGTTCCTCCAGGATCAGCACGAGCCCGAGCAGGCCCAGCTCGCTCACGGCGCCGACCAGGCCCGCCGTGCACAGGGCCTTGAACAGCTCGGGGTCGCTGCCGGCGCCGGCGGCCTTCAGCCGCTCGTGGGTGGCGAGGTCGCCGAAGATCCGCGCGGCCAGGTCACGGGCGTCGGCCTGAGCCTCGGTGGGCGTGAAGTCCATGTCACGCCTCGCCTTCGACGACCCGGAAGACCGGCAGGACCAGTACGCCTTCCCCGTCCTCACAGGACATGAACTCCACCCGGACCGGCAGGCCGATGCGCACCTTGTCGTACGGCACCCCGACCACGTTGCTCACCATCCGCACGCCCTCGGCGAGTTCGATCAGGCCGACCGCATACGGCCCCGCCGCGTCAGCGGCATGATCGGATTCTGTGAAGGCCGGGAAGGGCGGGTGGTGCATCACCACGTACGAGTAGACCGTGCCCGCGCCGCTCGCCTCGAGCGTGTCCCAGTCCAGGCAGCCGCAGGCGTTGCAGCCCGGCAGCCAGGGGTGGCGCAGGGTGCCGCAGCCCGTGCAGCGCTGGACGAGGAGCCGGTACCCGGTCACGCCCTCCCAGAAGCCGGCGTTGTCCCGGTTGACCACCGGTCGGGGGCGCCGGGGCCGATCGACCGGGGGTGTGCGGCGGGCCGGGGCGTACTTGAGGATGCGGAAGCGGTGGGTGCCGGCGAGTTCGCCGTCCACCCGTACGTCCATGCGGGTCGTGACGAAGTACCCCGTGCCCAGCTTGGTCGTCTTGCGGTCGGAGACCGACTCGATCACCGCGTCGAAGGTGACCTCGTCCCCCGGGCGCAGGGGCCGCAGATACTCCTGCTCGCAGTCGGTGGCCACCACCGACGTGCAGCCCGACTCGTCCAGCAGGGCGAGGAGTTCGTCGTAGGCACCGGTGCGGCCCTCGTGGCCGGAGAGGCCGCCCATCGTCCACGCCTGGAGCATGGTCGGCGGGGCGACGGCGTCGGGTCCGAGGTACGCCGGGCTGGTGTCGCCCATCGCCTCGCACCAGTGCCGGATCATCGGCGCGTTCACCGGGTCCTTGCCCACCCCGGCGACGGCGGCGGGCCGGCCCTCGTACGCCTTGAGCCGCCTCCCCACCTCGTCCATCCGCTCGCTCACCTCCGCCCCCTCGTCATCCCGAGCCGCATCGTCGCGACGATCTCCCGCTGCACCTCGCTCACCCCGCCCCCGAACGTGTTGATCTGTGCCGCCCTGTTCAGCCGCTCCAGGTCGCCGCCCTCGAACGCCCCCGGCGACCCCGAGCGGACGAGTCCCGCATCGCCGACGATCTCCTGACACATGCGATACGTCGCGACAGCCGATTCCGTTCCCGCGACCTTCACCGCGCTGGCGTCGCCGGGGGCCGGCCCGCCCGCCCCCACGTCCCCCACCAAACGCCAGTTGAGCAGGCGTGATGCCGCCAGCCGGGCATGCACCTCGGCCAGTCGGGAACGCACCCACGGCTCGTCAATCCGGCGCCTGCCGGTCACCTGATCGGGGGTGCGGGCGGCGGCGAGCGCCGCCGCGTAGAACTCCTCGGCCTGCATGCCGATGGCGGCGAGGGCGACCCGTTCGTGGTTGAGCTGGCCGGTGATCAGCGACCAGCCCTCGTTCTCGGCTCCGACCAGGTTCCGGGCGGGGACGCGGACACCGTCGTAGTACGTGGCCGTCGTCGTCTGGCCGCCCACGGTCTCGATCGGCGTCCAGGAGAAGCCGGGGGCGTCCGTGGGGACGACGAGGATGGAGATGCCACGGTGCTTGGGCGCGTCCGGGTCGGTGCGGCAGGCGAGCCAGATCCAGTCGGCGTGCTGGGCACCCGAGGTGAAGATCTTCTGCCCGTCGATCCGCCAGCCGTCGCCCTCCCGTACGGCCCGGGTCCGCAGCGAGGCGAGGTCGGTGCCGGCAGAAGGCTCGGTGTAGCCGATCGCGAAGACCAGGTCACCGGCGAGGATCCGGGGCAGGAAGTGGGCCTTCTGGCGCTCGCTGCCGTACTTCATCAGCGTGGGCCCGACCGTGTTGAGCGTGACCATGGAGACGGGGGCGCCGGCCCGGTACGCCTCGTCGAAGAACACGAACTGCTCGTCCGCGCCACGCCCCTGACCGCCGTACTCGACCGGCCAGCCGAGTCCCAGCCAGCCGTCGGCGCCGATGCGGCGCAACAAAGCGCGGCCGTCGGCGGGTTCACCTGCCTCGGGCAGCACGGTCCGGAAGTAGGCGCGGAGTTCGGCGCGCAGCCGCTGCTGCCGCTCGGTGGGGGCGAGGTGCACGGCGGGCCCTCCCGGCCTCGCTTGCCTGACAGGACAGTTTCTGACTGTCCGTCAGATAGTGCTCCGTGTCAAGGTCGTCCGCCCGGAACCGCGCACCGGAAAACGTCTGCGCGGCGGCACCGAAGCACCGCCGCACAGACGCGTTACGACCCCGAAGCACACCCCACGAGGACCCTCAGCGAGAGGGGCCTCGACCGCGGCTCACCACAGGTTGGTGAAGTGGACGGCGACGTTCTCGTTGCCCTGCTGGAGGGCCGTCCAGGCGGATCCGTTGACCTGTGCGGTGTTGCTCTGGTTCGAGGCGCCGGAGCCGACCGCGTTCTGCTGGGTGGTGGACGAGTTTCCGTTGTTGTCGTGGCCGACACCGCTGCCGATGATGCTCGCCACGCCGGCGTTCGATCCGTTGTCCGCGAAGGCGCCGTTGTCCGCGGCAGCGACACCGGCGAAGAGGGCGGCTGCGAGCGGAAGAGCGGAGACGGCGGCGAGAACGCGGGCGGTACGGATGCTTGCCATGTTTGTTCCTCCAGAACAGAACACTCTCGGCACCGAGGCCGAGGATGCGCCAATTAAGCCCTGCACCAAGGCAGTTGGCCGACCGCCTCGGGTTTTCGTGAACGACGTCGCGCATCCAGAGTTGCCCACCGAATCCCGGCGAACCACCCCGGAAGACCCGATTCGCACGCAAGCGTGATGACAAGTCGATAAACCCTTTTCGCCACCTTTGGTCATCTCAGGTCATGTCACGGCACAGGCCACACCTTCACCCGTCAAGCACCACAAGAGATGAATCGTTCCGGCGCATTTCCGGCCAATCTTCTCGGCCCGGCGCGTCACCGCCGACCCCCCTTCCTTTTTTCGAACATGCGTACGAACATGGAGGCATGGCCACCACCGACCGGCAGGCCACGACGCTGGCCCTCGCACACGCCCTGTCAGCCGCCGAACGCGGACTGGCCGTCATCCCCCTGTCCCGGACGAAACTCCCGGCCCTGCGCTCCCCGCACCGCGACGCCCCGGAACCGGTGGGGCCGCCCTGTCACGGCGAGTGCGGCCGCTTCGGCCACGGTGTGTACGACGCCTCCACCGACCCGGTCCGCATCCGCGAGCTGTTCGCCGCCGCGCCCTGGGCCACCGGCTACGGCATCGCCTGCGGGCTGCCCCCGCACCACCTCATCGGTGTCGACCTCGACACCAAGTCCGGCACGGACTCCTCGGCCGCACTGCGCGAACTGGCGCTGCGGCATCTGTTCACGATTCCCGAGACGGTCGTCGTCCTCACCCCGAGCGGCGGCCGCCATCTATGGCTGACCGGCCCGCCGGACGTCGTCGTCCCCAACTCGGCCGGCCGGCTGGCTCCCGGCATCGACATCCGGGGCGCCGGCGGCTACCTCGTGGGCCCCGGCTCCCGCACCGCCCACGGCGTGTACGCCGCCGCGCCCGGCACCGCGCACCTGGCCCCCGCCGCCTGCCCGCCGGCCCTGCTACGGCTGCTGCTGCCCCCGCCCCGCGCCACGCACCCGGCAGCGCCCTCGACCGGTGACCACGGGCGCGGCCTGGTCCAGTTCGTCCTGACCGCACACGCGGGCCAGCGCAACACCCGCCTGTTCTGGGCGGCCTGCCGCGCCTACGAGAACGGGCTCGGCCCCGCCCTGCTCGACCCCCTGGTCGAGGCGGCCGTCAGCACCGGCCTGTCCGAACACGAGGCCCGCGCGACGATCGCGTCGGCGGCCCGGATGGCGGGACATCGGGAGTGAGGCCGGGGAACCAGGGCGGGTGATGGGGTGGTTACGGCGCGTAGACCTGCTCCAGCCGGTCGATGGAACCGTCGGCGCCGGTCTCGTACTTGAACACCAGGCCGGAGTCGGGGTGGGCCTTGACCCAGTCCATCAGCTCCCCCACACCGATGCGCTGGTTCGTGCTGCTGCCGGTGACGGGGTTGGTGGCGGTGACGTACGCGGCCTGGTCCATGGCCCAGCGGGCCTCCTCGCCGCTGACGACGAACGGCTTGCCGTCACTGTCCCCACCGGCGCATCCCCAGGCGCCGTGCTGGATGACGAGGTTCACCTTGCCGGTGCTGCCCGGGAGTTCCTCGATGCGGTAGAGGGCGAACTCGTCGGGGTCGTAGTGGTCCGGGTCCGGCGCCTTGGTGACACAGTCGGCGGCCGGTGCCGCGGACTTGCCCGATCCGGTGCCCTTGCCGGCGGGCGTCGCGGCCGCGGTGGCGCCCGTACCCGCCGTGCCCCCGCCCTTGCCGGTTCCGGTGCTGGTGTCCTTGCCGCTTCCCGTGCCGGTGCCGCTGCCCTTGCTGGTACCGCCTGCCGTACCGGGCGTCGCCGAACCGGCCGTGGCCCCGGCCTTCGGCGCGTCGGAGGCCCCCGCGGCGGAGTCGTCCCCCTGGCATCCGGTGAGTACGGCGGCCAGCGCGACGGCTGTGAGCGCGACGGCAACGGGTCTGAGGCGATGGGCATTCATCTGGGACGTCCCCCCTGGTCACGGGCGGCCCGACCGGCCGCTCCCGGATCGGGACCGTAACGCCCTCCCCGCGCTCACCGCACCACCCGAACAGCCTGTGTCACCAACTCGGGACAGTGCCGTCACCCCGCACGGATCATGTGACGTGCACAGGCCAGAACAGACCAGAACCGGAAGGCCCCTCCCCCGGGACGACAGCAACGGCCCCGGACCGATGAGCCCGGTCCGGGGCCGTTCAACTACGCGGTGGGTGTGGGATTTGAACCCACGGTGACATCGCTGCCACGACGGTTTTCAAGACCGGCCAGGTGCTGTCAGCGATTGCGCCCTTGAGCTGGTTGTTCACAGTTGCGGTGACCTCATCCAGGGGTCTTTGGCCGCAGGTTGGCCACGTGCGCTCCCTATCACCTCAGCCTGAGGGGGTCTGGGCTAGCCGTGTTCAGGGACGCCGCACCTTCGTGGGTTGCCTCGACGCCCACACGCCGAGGCACTCACGTGGCGTTACAGAGAATGGCAGTCGCGTGCCGGCCGGCTGGAGTAACAGTAGCTAGGCGCGACTGGCGCGGAGGATTTCTGTGCTACAGGCTCCACACCCGATCCAACGCGTCGGTCGCCAGGGAAAGTGACCTCGCCTCAATCTGGGCATTAGATGGAGAATCGTTGCCGCTCGCTTCCCATGAGGCGAGTTCCGGATCGAAAAACGCACTCCCTGTCTTGAGTTTCGCAGCCTTGACCGATAGCGGTGCATCTCCAAGGGCAGAGTTAAGGCGTTCGGTGAGTAGCGTCAGATTGCCAATCGAATAGACTGGATCGTCGTATTTTGCTGAGGCATTCGACTGTGGCTTGATGTGCTCAATTGACCACGTCGTGAGATTCTGACCCGCTGGCAGCAAGTTTTCTCGCTTCGCGAACGACATCAGTACATAAGCGATGAAAATCTTACGAGACCGGAGTTTCTGCTTCTGGGTGAGCTGAAGTGAGGGCGCATAGAACAGAGAGCAGAACTCTTTTAGTGCTCTCGCGCGATCGGGCAGACTTGTGCGAAGTTTCACTCTCAAATCCGTGATAGCCGACGCGACATCGCCGACGGACTTTGCATTCTCCAAGCGAACAGCGAAACGATTATATCGACTTCGAGTGCCGCCCGTGGAGCCGCCATTCGTCAGTGCGGTGTACTGGAAATGGAAAGCTTCGACGAGCCGAAGGGCTTCGATAACCTGCGCCTGCTTGATCAAGTTCGTCTCTCGGAACTTGCGGGCTACAGCGAGGATCGTAGAGTTAGCCACTGAGACGTTGAAAATTGCGAGTGCGCGAACACTGTCAACGAACTCCGGGAATGCGAAGGCGTTGCGTATTCCGTTGACTTTTGACTGAACCTGCACACTTTCGTCTTCTAGCAGTGCATAAGTTTCCGCATCTCGTTCGAGTTCCTCCAGGTAGGAGACGTGTGCGGCTGGATTGGCGATCACCATGCTACTAATCTTCTTGAAAAGTTCAGGTTCCTTCACCGCCTCACGTCGCGAGTTCCATGACTGCCAAATGAACCTGTCGACAACATCTGCGTTCACACGTCCTAGCTGAACGCAGTCGACTAGTCGGTCCCAGCGGTCTGCGATCGCTTTTCGATCGTCGGCACCTGTGGCTCCACCGCGAATCAGTAGGTTCTTGACAAGGTCGGATAGTCGCAAGTCTGACCCGCGCGTATTCAGCGTCTCGAAGACCAGGAATCCGTCTTCCTCGGACGCCAATTCAACCTGGATTACGCGCGCCTTCAAGGCGTTTGATCGAATTTCCTTAAGGCGTTCGACCTGTTCGCTCGGAGTCAACCCATTGATCGCGGCGAGAATCTTCTCCTCAAAGAAGGATCGAGCCTCTCCGATTCGTGTAGCGCTCCCATTCCACTTTTCCCCCGATGGAATGGCGCTCGGTTTCTGAATCTTTTCGTAGAACATAGGCTCAGGCCGACGCAAAACCGGATGACTCTTGCCGTCATCGTCCTCGATGATCAGGTACTTCTGAGTAGCCGTCGCTTGACTAGTGGCCGTATTCGTGTCGAACTCATCGACGTCATCGTACTTATCGGCGACGTCTCTAAGTGTGTCGCGAACAACCGACAGCAGGATTGTGCTCGTGGTGAGCCTTTGTTGGCCGTCGATAATTGAGTACGTATCGTTAAAAAGAGCCCTTTTCTCGCTGACCCACGTCACCGTAGAGCCGAAGAAGAAATCCCCCTTTGCTAGGATCACATCGTTCCAGAAATCGCCGAGCTGCTCCTGTGTCCAACTGTAGGGTCGCTGAAAGTTGGGAACCTCGTACAGGAATTCTCGGAAGCAATTCTGGATCGTCTTTGTCTGACTCTTGATTGGAATCAGGTCATTGCTCGAAGTTGCCTCTGCCATTCCGACCCCCACGCCTCGTCACGAAATGCGTCGAGGTGAACGGTAGCGCAACCTCAAGGGTCCGCGCTTGCGAGCGCCCACACGCAAGTCCTCTTTGTGAGTCGTCCCGGTCGTGACACGGGGCCGGGACAACATCACCTCGTGTCGAAGCGCCAAACGGTTGACGCGTCTTCGGGCCTGCACTCAATCGTTTGACGCGTTAGTGACTCACAGTTCTTGCCGTCTCGGATCAAGAGCCTGTAGGCGGGAGGATTGCCGGCGTCGATCGCCAAGGCTGATGACATCGGCCATTGCGCGTGGTGCCGGGTCTTCCGTGACATCTGGTGCCAGTGACCGCATGAGTACTGGGTGGAGCCCCAAACCTTCGGAGGCTTGAAGTAGAGACGGCGGCTCGCCGTACTTCCGACCCAACATGGCTCTCAGCAACGTTGGCTGCTCCGCGTGGACCATGACAGGCTCGTTCGTCCTCCATCCACGGGCGCCAAGTTGCTTGTAGAGACTTTCCCGGCGGGTCTGGTCGATATGCCCGAGATCGTAGGCTCTGTTGATAAGAGCCTGAATTGAGATACCCCAACGCTTTTTGAGCGCGGCAAACTCCCTCAACATCAACGGTCCCGTGAACGCCTCATTTGCCCGCTCCCGAGGCAGCAAGAAGGCGCCGGCAAATCGGTGAGCCTCACTCTCGGCACTCTTAGCGTCCAGTCCGTTACGACGTGCGGGATGTAGCACCAGATGGCCCAGCTCGTGCGCTGTTGTGAAGCGCTGCCTGTCGCCACTGCCGGCGGAAAAGTAGCTGATCATGGATGGCTCAGTCGTGCCGCGCCAGCAAGAGGCACCGGAATGCCCCACGACGATGTCCTCGCCGTGCCCTTGCGAGTCCACCAGTAGGAGGGGGACCACAGGGAGGCCGGCACGCTCACAGGCTCGGATGACGTGCCCAATCACGCCATCCGAGCCAATGCCCAACGCAGCGCGGGTCTGCGCGGCAAGGTCCTCGATGTCGTCGGACGTAATGTCGCCCTCCGCCCGCGGGAGTGTGGTCCGACGCACCTTGGTTTCGGCCATGAGGCGCACCGAGACTCGGTACGCCTCCCTGACCGTCGCCTCCACCCTGGCTACCTCCTTGGCCGACGCGCTGGCCTTCTTCCGGAACATCAGCGTGTCGGCAGGAAGGTCAGCGGGGTCGACCTCGAAGAACGACATCGGCGTGCCGGTCGCCTCGGCGATGCGCACGAGCACGTCGTCTGTGACGAGTTTGATGCCCTTCTGGATCTGCGAGATCAGCGGCTGTGACACACCAGCAGCTTGCGCGAGCTCACCCTGAGTGAGCCCCATGAGGAGCCTCAGGGTTCGAATGCGCTCAGCTGGATCCCGTGCCACTTCCTTCACCCTCTTCACGCTGATCTTCTTCGAACTCGAAGGGCAGGACTAGGCCCTTGTCGTCGGGGATGAACTCCCAGCCGGTGAACGACTCAGTGTTCCTAGGGAGCTCGAAGTCGAGGTCGAACTTCGGAGCGCGTCCCGGCTTCCACTCACCGATTGGACGAACGATACGCACCGAGATCTCGCCGCCCTCAGCGGGAGGGGACAGCCACACAGCGAGGAGGTTGCTGGCCTCCACCCCAAATAGGTCGACTGTTCGATTGTAGTAGTAGCTGATCCGCGCCTTGTTCCGGCCCGGGGCCGGAACCAAGTCAAACGGCGTCGCATGCAGGAGCCGCAGAGTCATCATCCCGTTGCGCAGGTGCAGCCGCCCACTGGAGTTCTTGATCGGCTCCCAACCGCCGAGGTCGAGGAACTCCCCCCGTCGCTGCTCGATGAAGCGGCGCGCATGGTCTCGGGCCAGGTCGGTGCGCCCCTTGGTGTAACCCTCGCCGATCATGCCGGCGTCGTCGTAGTGGGCATGAGCGGCGGTGTAGCCGTGATCGAGTGCTTCGTAGAGAGGGTCCGCCAGACCCTCAGTAGCCGCAGTGATGAAGGCAGCGTCCTCAGGTGTGAGCATGGCGGTTATTTTATAACCGCCCAGCGCACTCCATCAATGATCAGGGCACGTGCGTCTTCGTTCATCCGAACGAGTTGCGGACCCAGTTGAGTGAAGGTCGCTGCTGCGGGCGTACCGGTTGACTCACAGCAGCCGGTACACCAAATCAGTGCTTCAGGTAGGAACCCAGCTGGTAGCACGCTGGAAGAGGGCGCCTGACTTGCGGTGCGGGAGGTCTACGCCGCGAACCAGGGTGAAGCCGGCGTTCATGTAGACCATCCGGTTTCGCCGGGCGGGATGTGCCTTGACCTGTACCTACGTTGTGTTGCGTCCTACCGGCTCGCCCATCTTGGCCAGAGGATGGCCGCAGGGGTCTGCCGCCGGCGCGGCCCCGCCGCCCTCACGTGCCAGGGCGGGCGGCAACGTCTGCCGGCAGGAGTCGGCTGGTGAAGCCCGCGACACACAGTCGCTCGTAGGCGGCAACGACGGAATTCGGCACTTCCTGCTCGATGGCCGCGCCCAAGCCGGGGAGGACGAGCACGCGTTGCAGGGCGCCCACGATCATGTCGATGACCATGCGAGCGTCTCCGATGGAGTCCGCGTACTCTTCCAGACCCATCGACGTGGACGCACAGACCACTTCAACGTCGGGCCAGAGCTTCCGCATCATGGCGTATGAGCGCCGTTCCTCGTACGGCTTGCTCACGAGCAGGACGGACGAGACCTTAACTCCGGCGTCAGCTAGCACCGCCTTCGTGAACTCGATGTTCTCGCCGGTACTCGTGGCGCGCGGCTCCAGGAGTACCGCCGAATCGGGCACGCCGAGCTGCAACGCTCGCTCGCGGTAGTGGACGGCCTCACCACGCGGCATGCGCGCCCGGGTCGTGGGGCTGGTGGACCCTGTGAACACGATGACTGGCGCCATGCCCTGGTGGTACAGCTCCGCCGTCACGTCAGCCACTCCCAGATCGTGACTGCCCAGACCGACGGCCACCGAGCAGGGCCGTAGGTCGTGGTGCATGCGGTGGTAGTCCCACAGAATCCGGGCGTCCGCCCATGACTGTGCCGAGATCATTCCTGTCCCTTCCTGTCGTGCGCTGAGTCCGGAACCTTGAAGTCGTACTCCCACGCGAATCGAGAAGCCGAGTGGACACCCACTGCAAACTCGACCACCGTGCCGTCTGCCGTGTACGTGGTCCTGTGCAGCTCAACCACAGGCTCACTGACGGGGAGCTGTAGGAGCTGTACCTCGTTAGGCGTGGGGTTGCGGGCGAACAGAGCCTCTCTCATGTGGTCGATCTCGTAACCGGCGTCGTAGAGGACCCGGTACCCGCCGCCACGGCCGGCAGGGCCCGGGGTGGGGTCGACGATTCGCGTCCCCTCGACATGCTCCGGCCTGTAGTAGCTGGTCAGGGTATGAGTCGGCTGCGTCCCCTCCTTCACGAGGCGCGCCCGCGCATACACCTCAGAGCCGAGTGGGACGCCGAGCCCCGCCGCAACAAGGCTGTCCGCCTGGACGCGGCTCACAGTCTGCGTCTGCTCATCGCGCTTGTACGCGCGACCAGATGCGACCCGGTCAGCGATGAACGCGACCTCATCGCCGTCGCGCCACTTCGCCTTGTCATACCGGGCGATGCCGAGCCGCTTGAGCGGCGTACGCGGACGCACCACGGTGCCATGTCCGCGCGTAGAGGTCACAAGACCTTCGGCCTCCAAGGCCTTGTATGCCTTGTGGACGGTTTCCTTGGAGCCTTCCCCGGCCTCAACTAGGTCTCTGATCTGGGGCAACTGGGCGCCCGGCGGTCGCTCACCGCTCTTGATCTGCTCCGCGAACCTGTCCGCCAGGTCGCGCCACTTCGGTGCCACGCAGAACTCCTCTCGACGCGAACCAGTGAAGCACAGTCCTAGGACTGTTGACAGTCCTAGGACTGCGTGCCATCTTCTTCTCAGGCCGCCCGCAGTCCTAGGACAGCGGGCCGGAAGGAGCCTTCTTTGGGTTGCCTCCAGGCCGCACGAATGCAGAGGGCGGGGACGCTGCAATCCCGCTAAAGGCCAGGTGGAACAGGGTTTCGGCCCGTACTGGCGAGGTGGCCCGGTGACCGCGAGCAACGGCCGGAGAGTGGGGACAAGGTCCCCCTTGCAGTGCTTGTCCCGTGTCCCTCAACCGACAGGAGTTCCGATGTTCCAACGACATCTTTGGGCGTCGCCGTGACGGACCTTCCGGCGTCGCCTGAGTAATTGCTCGGTCCACTCGCTTCCAGCCTCGCGGCGGCTCACGCTGCGCCGGTTGCCTCCCTCTACCGTTCGGGCCCGCTCTCGCAGAGTCCGCACGGCAGGGGTTGAGGGGAGCCGGACATTCCGACCCCAACGGAAAGCGCCCCCGGTGCTCGAACACCGGGGGCGCAGTTCGGGCCGTTCACCCTGTGAGAGGAACCACGACCCAATGGACCACATCGTCACTGTTCAGGACGTTGTTACCGCGTTCGCCGACTTCATGGAGCCGACGGACGCTGAGCTGGACACCATCGAGCTGGAGTCTCCACTGATCCTGGCGGAGGTCGACCTGCTCGACGCGCACATCGTCACCCTCGACCGCACCCCGAACGAGCTGGACGCCCGGCGCATCCGCCGTGCCCGCAACCGGGTGCTGGTCGAGCGGCGCACGCTCGCCAACCGCACGTTCGGCGTGACCGGGGGTGCCGCGTGAGCGCCACCGACAAGCTTGCCGCAGCGCATGCTGAGGTGAAGGCGGAGATCGCCCGCACCGACAACAAGACGGCTCTGTTGCTGGCGTTCGTCGGCGCGGTGCTGGCCGGCGCCTGGTCCATCGCCCAGAGCCTGCCCCTGAACCTGCCCGCGCTGATCGTGGGCGGGGCCGGTATGGCGGCGCTGGTCGCGGCGGCTGGTCTGCTGCTGCGCTCGACCCGGCCCAACCTCAAGGGGCGGCACGGTTTCCCGTTGTGGGCCACTCTGGCCGCCGACGAGATCCCTGCCGCGCTCAGCGGCAGTCTCGCCGCCGATGTCGCCGGCCTGTCGCGCCTCGCGGTCGCCAAGTTCACCTGCCTGCGCCGTGCGGTCGACCTCACCCAGACCGGCGGCGCCCTGCTCATCCTCGCCGCCCTGCTGACTGTCGGAGGTGCGCGATGAACGCGCGTAACGGCAAGACCGTGCTTCCCGCCGTCGCGATGACGGCCGTGTCCATGGTGCTGACCCTGGCCGTGGTCATGATGTGGCTCGGCACATCGGTGCCGTGGCCCATCGCCCTGGTCGTCGGACTCGGCATCGACGGCGGCTGGCTGGCCACCCTCGCCTACGAACGGCGCCTGGCCGCGCAGGGCGACCACAACCGCATCGTGACCGCCGTCGGCTGGTCGTTCGGCCTCATCGCCTCCGGCGTCCTGGTCGCCCACGCCCTCACCGCCGAAACGTCCGCGGGGGCGTGGCTGGCCGTGGCCTGGCTGCCGATCGCCGCCAAGGCCCTGTGGCTTGTGCACGGGCTGTGGGAGCGCACCGCCCTCACACCGCTCGCCCTCGACGCCATCCGGGGCATTCAGCAGGAAGCGCGCGATGAGGCGGCCGTGGCCCGCGCCCGGCTGCGCGCGGACGCCACGACCGAGGAGACCCGCCTGACGGCCGTGACGGCTGCCGGGGCGCGCGTCGCACGCGTCCAGGCGCGCACCGCGAAGACCCTTGCCGGGGCGTGGTCGACGCTGGAGAGCGCGCGGCAGGGCGAGGAGACCGGCAGGGCGCTGACCAGCGTGACGAGCCGCGTCACGCCCGACGTCACACCCCGCTGGGAACTGCCCGTGTGGGGTCCGGTGGAGCCCGTTGCCGCGCTGGAGTCCGGCCCCGCGCTCACCGACGCGGCGCTTGACGCGCTGGTCGACGAGATCCGTCACAGCCGGACCCCGGCCCTGTCCTACCGCGAGATGGCCGCCCGCTTCCGCCAGTCCGGTCACTCCGCCTCCGAGGTGCGCCTTAGGGCCGCGTGGAAGCGCGTGGTGGCCGCCTGATGCCCGGCACGTCCCCCAACACCCTCGACCCGTCTGGGAGTTGCTGACCATGGGTAAGCCCGACACCCGCCGCCTCGATCGTGAGATCCGGCTGACGAACCGGAAGCTGGAAGCCGTCCGCAACGGTGAGATGTGGCCGCTGACCAGCCAGGAACGCCGTCAGGTCATGCGTGGCCTGGTCGGCGGCTCCTACCGCGTCATGCGGGGCAGGAGCACCGACCGCGCCGAACAGCAGATGGACGCCGTCTCGACGGCCGCTGAGACCCGGCTGATCGCTGAGGTGACCGCGTTGCAGATGGAGCGGGCCCGGATCGTGACGGAGGCCGCCAAGGAGAAGGCGGCCAAGAAGTCCTCGGGGTGGTGGTGAGCACACCCGCCGCCCGCGCCGCCGCCTGATCGGCCCGCCGCCCGTTCGCCTCGACTGCCGGGGCGGTCGTCCCTGCCACGGACCCGACCGCCCCGGCACCCTTCCTTCAACTCCCGCCCCGATGAGGGCAGTCAGGAGTCAGTTCAGCATGTCCGAGAACGTCGTCAACCTGCACAAGAACACCGAACCCGCCGCCGGAGCGGCCGAGTCGGCGTCCGTGACCACGCTGACCGTGGTCCCCGACCCCGCCCCGGCCGCGCCGATACCGCTGTGGGTGCGCTCCGGCCGCGCGGTGAAGACCGCCGTCACCCACGAGAACACCCGCACCGCCGCGCGGACGGTCGTCCGGCACGGCCTGTACACGTTCAACGGCGGCCGGATCGTGGCCCGCCGCACGTGGGAGGCGCGCACCCCGGCCCGCTACGAGCGGATGCAGCGCGCCGCCGAAGCGGCCGGCAACCACGAGATCGCCGCTGAGTGGGAAGAGCGCGGGCAGCGCTTCCGCGAGGCACGTCACCGCCGCCGTATGGACCTGCTCCACTCCCCGCTCGATGCCGCGAAGGGTCTCGGGGTCGGCGTCGGGACCGGTGCCGCTGGGCTGGTCGCCCTCGGGGTGGTCATGGCCATCAACAGCCACGACGTGAAAGACGTGGTCACCCCGATCAAGGCGGTCATCGACTTCATTGCGACCCTGATCCGGATCGTGCAGATCGTCTGGCCGTACGCGGTCGTCCTCGGTCCGCTGTTCGCCCTGCTGGCGCTGTGGGCGGTCGGCAGCAAGCAGCAGGCCGCCCCCGCTTGGGCTCTGCCGGACAACGTCCGCAACGGGGAGGGCGAGCCGATCACCCCGTCCATCGTCGTCAAGGCCCTGCGGGATCTCGGCATCCCGGCGATGCGCAACGCCATCAAGGACATGGGCGACGCCGGCGCGTCGATGCTGGGTCCGATCCGCATCGCGGGATGCGGGGTCGAGGTCGACGTCACGCTTCCCTCGGGGGTGTCGACGAACGAGGTGCAGCAGCGCCGCCGCAAGCTGGCGGAGAACCTGACCCGGCACGAGCACGAGGTGTTCATCACGATCCCGCAGGCCGCGCGCACGGTCCGGCTGTGGGTCGCCGACTCCGGCGCGCTGGATGAGCCGATTGGCCCGTCCCCGCTGGTCACCGACGACACGATGACCGCCGACTACGCCAAGGGCCGCGCCCCGTGGGGCCAGGACCTGCGCGGGGACGCTGCCGCCCTGTCGCTGTATCAGCGCCACCTGCTCATCACAGGCCTGTCCAACCAGGGCAAGACGGTCGCCCTGCGCTCCCTCGCGCTGTGGCTGGCGCTGGACAAGTCGGTGCGCTTCCTGATGGGCGACCTCAAGGGCGTGGGCGACTGGAACATGTTCGACGGTCTCGCCGACACCCTGATCCAGGGGCCGACGGATGAGCACGTGATCCAGGTGACCGAGATGGTCGAGGGCGCCGTCGACGAGATGAACCGCCGCCTGATGGCCCCGCCCGGAACACAGTTCCCGCCCCTGATCGTGCTGGTGGACGAGGCGCAGGTGGCGTTCATGTGCCCGCTCAAGGACGAGGACAAGCGGCCCTACGGCGGCTCCAAGTCCAACTCGCGGTACTTCATGGCCGTCCGGAAGATTCACAACCAGGGCCGTGCCGTGAACGTGCTGATGTGGCAGGGCACCCAGGACCCCACCGACCAGAACCTTCCCAAGCTGGTCCGCGAGGGCGCCCACACCCGCGCCTCCCTCGCGCTGGGCACGGAGTCTCAGGCCCGCATGGCGCTCGGGGACAAGGCGGTCGACGGCGGCGCCGCCCCGAACCTGCTGCGTCCGGGTCTGGACCGGGGAACGCTGGTGGTCGCCTCCGACGGCATCGCCATCCCCGCGGGCCAGGCGTCGATCACGGTGCGGACGCACTACATCGACGACGACGACGCCGTGGCCATCACCGACCGCGCCAAGGCCCTGCGCGACGGGGTCACCACGCTCACCGTCATCGAGCGGGGCGAGAAGCGTGACCCGCTCGCCGACATCGCATCCGTGGTCGGCGACGCGTCCCGCGTGCGCACCAAGGACGTCCTCAAGCGCCTCGCCGTGCTGAACGAGGACGCCTACGGCTCGTGGTCGTTCATCGACCTCAAGCGCGTCCTCGACGCGGCCGGAGCCGAGCCCCACAAGTCCGACGGGGTCATGGTCGTCTCCCGCGACCGCATCACCGCCGCCCTCGCCAACCGCGACGGCGAGGGTTCCGCTTCCACCGCCGAATAACAGGGAGCCAACCCTGCTCGGGGCAGGGAGGCAGGGAGAACTCCCTCACCCCCTCCCTGACCCGCCTCCCTGGCTCTGACCTGCACAGATAATCGTTCAGGGAGGCAGGGAGGCGGCGCAGGCCAGACCCCGAAAACCCCCTCCACAGCACTCCCGGAAGGGGGTGCTTCCGCCTCCCTGAACCCGCCCCGGAAGGGATTCCGCATGTACCCCGAGCCTGCCCGCCACACGCCCGAACAGCGTGCCGTGGAAGTCCACCAGCCGACCCCGATGCAGCCCGCCGTCGTGACGCCGGCGCCGCTCACCCCGCTCCAGCCGGGCACCCTGCCGACCGTGGCGAGCATCGTCCTGCCCGACGGCCGTGTCGTCACCGGCTACTCGCTCAGCCCCGTGCAGCCCGACCCCGTCGTCGCGGTGAAGCCGCCCGTCTCCCGCGCGGCCGTGAACGTCGCGCTGGGGGGCGTGGGGTTCCTCGCGGTGTGCGGCGGACTGCTGCTGCTCACCACGTTCATCACCGCGCTCACGGCGCTGGTTACCCAGCTCATCACGCTCGCCGCCGTCTGCTTCGGCGGGTTCGTCGCCGTGCAGATCTTCAAACCCCACAAGGCCCCGGGCGGGACCACGGTCAACATCCGCAAAGCCATCTTCAAGCGCAACCACTTCAACGGCTGACAGGAGCCCTGCGTGTTCGAGATCCGTGTCATCTGCGAGACCGCCGACACCGACCGCGTGGCCGCCGCGTTCATGACGGGCGACGTGCGCCGCTACCTGGCCCGCGACGGCAAGCGCACCCGCCTCTACCTCACCGCCGACCACCGCCCCGCCGCGCAGGACTGGCCCACCCCCGAGCAGGCTTACGCCAACGCGCCCAGCATCAACAGCGAGATCGGCTGGACTGCCCGCTTCCTCGCCGAAGCCGGTTGCTTCACCGAGCTGGAGCGTGAGTTCTACCTCCGCAAGGCCGCCCTCCTGGACCGCATTGCGCTCCTGGACGAGCCCGACGTGTTCGGCGACGCCACCATGACCGCCGACGCAGCAGCGCTCTACCTGCTCGACCTCGACCAGCCGGGCGTGATCTGCGACCCGCGCGCCTACGTCCGGCAGCAGTACGCCCTCACGCTCACCGACCAGTAGCGACGCCAAGGGCGGCCCCCGCATCTCGCCAAAGAACCGGGGCCGCCCTTGCTCACCCGGCACGCTCACACGAACCGGAGGACACCCAGCATGACCCATGCCGCCCGGTCCGCGCTGCTGCGCGCGGCCCTGGACGCCGCCGCACAAGGCTGGCCCGTCATCCCGCTCCGCCCCGGCAGCAAGGTCCCCGCCCTGCACGGGGAACGCCGCTGCCCCCGAACCGGCGACTGCTCGGACGGACACCGCACGTTCGAGCAGCGCGCCACCACCGACCCCGGCCGCATCGAACGCTGCTGGGCTTCGGGCCCGTTCAACGCCGGCATCGCCACCGGCCCCGCCCATCTGCTGGTCGTCGACCTCGACACCCTCAAGCCCACAGACGAAAAGGGCACGCCTGACGGCGCGGCCAACTTCCAGGCGCTCTGCGAGCGCGCCGGGCAGGCCGCGCCCCTCACCCGGCGCATCCGGACCCCCAGCGGGGGAGAGCACCTGTACTTCACCGCCCCCAACGGCGTCCGGTTCACCAACACCACGGGCACGCTCACGCCCAAGGTCGACACCCGCGCATGGGGCGGTCAGGTCGTCGCCCCCGGCAGCATCACGCCACAGGGCCCCTACACGGTCCTGGACGACCAACCCGTTACAAACCTGCCCGAATGGCTCCAAAAGGCTCTGACGGCCCCACAGAAGCCCGCCACGGCCCCGATCCTGCCGGTCCTCGCCCGCGACACCGACCGGTACGCCGCCGCCGTTCTACGACGCGAGGTGCACGCCGTGGCGACCACACCCGAGGGCGGACGCCAGGCCGAACTCCTGCGCGCTGTACGGGCCGTCGGCCGGTTCGTCGCCTGGGGAGACCTCGACCGCGCCACGGTCGAAGCGGCTTTTACCTGCGGGGGCGAGTCGGCCGGACTGCCGCCGGGCGAGTGCCGCGCCACCATCCGCAAAGCCCTGGACTACTCCCTGCGCACCGCTTGGCCCCGGGAGACGGCATGACCGGCCCCCGCCCCCGCCCCGCAGGTAAAAGCCTCACCCCCACCCCGACCAGCCCGCACGCCGCCGACCAGGCCGCGCCCCGTCTGGCCGTGGGCGAGCCGACAGGCGCCGCCCGCCAGGGCGTCCGCACTGCTGTTGGTCCTGACCCGCAGACCGGAGACGGCCGGTACCCCGTCGCGTGGCTGCACATCAGCGTCCCGCGGGGCGCCACCCCCACCGCCACCTCACGGTGCGAGTGCGGCCACAACCGCAGCGCCATCGGCCACAAGCGCGTACTGGCCCTGATCGCCGACCACACCGCACACCGCGACCTGTGCCCGCTCCGCACTCCCCAGGAAGGGAGGACCGCCGCATGACCGAGCAGGAACAACTCCCCCCGCCCTCCAACCCGTTGGCCGTTGCCCGGCGCATCATCCCCGCCTGGCAGACCCACGACGGACAGCTTGTCCGCCGGCGCTGGCGCGGCTCGTGGATGCGCTGGACCGGAACCCACTGGCGGGAGCTGGACGAAGAACAGGTCCGCAAGGGCATGTACGAGCGCCTGGAACACGCCGTCTACCAGGCGCCCGTCAAGGACGGACAGTTCGAGGAACGCGACTGGTCACCGACGAAGCAGAAGATCAGCAACCTGCTCGACGCACTCGGCTCCATCACCCTCCTGCCGACCGACACCGACGCCCCCGCCTGGATCGATGGCACGGACACAGAGACGGCGGACGGCCCGATGGTGGCATGTGAGAACGGCCTGCTGCGCATCCGGGACCGCGCCCTGCTGCCGCACAGCCCCGGGTTCTTCAACCTGGTCTCCGTCCCGTTCGCCTACGACCCCACCGCCACCGCCCCCACCTGGGAAGGCTTCCTCCACCAGATCTGGCCCAACGACCCCGACGCCATCCGGACCGTTCAGGAGTGGTTCGGCTACGTCCTCTCCGGCCGCACCGACCAGCAGAAGATCCTGCTCATGGTCGGCCCCTCCCGCTCCGGCAAGGGCACCATCGCCCGCGTCCTGAAAGAGCTGGTCGGCAAGGAGAATCTCGCGGGCCCCACCCTCGCCGGACTCGGCACGAACTTCGGCCTGTCCACCCTGATCGGCAAGCCCCTCGCCGTCATCGCCGACGCCCGGCTGGACGGCAACAGCAACAACAGCCAAGTCGTCGAACGGCTGCTGACCATCTCCGGTGAAGACACCATCGACATCGACCGCAAGTACCGCCCCGTGTGGACCGGCAAGCTCCCCACCCGGCTGGTCATCCTGTCCAACGAACTGCCGCACTTCGGCGACTCCTCCGGCGTCATCGCCCGCCGCTTCGTCCTACTCAACATGACCGTGTCGTGGCTGGGCAGGGAAGACCCCACCCTCTTCGACCGGCTCACCGCGGAGATGCCCGGCATCCTCAACTGGGCACTCGAAGGCCTCGCCCGACTCCAGCACACGGGACGGATCACCGAACCGGCCTCCAGCCGCGAAGCGGTCACCACCATGCAGGACACCGCCTCACCCACCAGCGCGTTCATCCGTGAACGCTGCACCACCGGGCCCTCCTGCTCTGTCCCCGTGGACGCCTTGTGGACGGTCTGGCGTGAGTGGGCTGAGGACAACAACGTCCGTCCCGGCACGAAACAGGTATTCGGCCGCAACCTGCTCTCCGTCATCCCCCAACTCACTCTCACCCGCCCCCGCGACGGCGAAAGCCGGGTACGCACCTACACGGGGGTCACACTCTGCGCAGCCGGCCAGAGCTAGTTCCACAATCCGCGGGGTCGCGGACCATCGCGGACCACCCCTCATGACCTGCGGATTCCACCGGACCGCAAAGCGGACCACCGCGGACCGGCCGAAGCTCCGTGGTCCGCGATGGTCCGCACAGTCACCCCATCAAAAGCGCAGGTCACGCAAGGTGGTCCGCGATGGTCCGCGACCCACAGCATTGTTGGCCGCACCGGTTGGGACTCCGGCGGCCACGTGCCTCAAACCCGCCAACGGCGCCAGCGGCTAAGCGGCCTCACTGCTTCCCGAGAGCTTTGACGATCAACTGGCCCAGCGCTGATTGGCCTTGGTCAAGATCGGCAAGCAAGCAACCCAAGCTCGCCGAGCTGACGACGGGCATCCACTTGGCGAGAAGGTCCATCGCGTCCGGCAACGTGGCCGCATACACCACCTCGCTCGACACATTCGATGACAGATCGATCAGGTAGTTCGACGGCCCCCGATACAGGCGGATGCTCACATAGTTCGCTTCCGGGTCGCCAGACCCGAAAAATTCCCTGTATCCGGCTTCAGAGACTGCCTTGTCCCAGTCCCCCTCACCCGAGATCGGCGGCGGAATCCGAGTCCACTCGCCGTCCCGGTACAGAAGGTCCTGATCGTCCGATCCATCTGCGCCCCCAGGGGCCGCTAACGCTTCAGTCATGGCGCCTATCGGACACCCCCGCTCCTGCCTTCCGCAAGGGCGAGCCGGGCCCCACAACGTCGGGACGCCAATCACACCCCGGCCCGTCCTCCCCTCTCCCCGAGAAGGAGTCACAGCCTTGGCCAGCACCGAGAAGCTCAAGCTCGCCGAAGTCCTTGAAGAGATCGAGATGAGCCGCGCCGCCTTCTACCGGATGCGCGCCCGCGGTAAGGCGCCAAAGCTCATCAAGTTGCCGAACGGACAGATCCGTTGCCGCCGTAGCGACTTGGACGCGTGGTGGGCAAAGCACGAGATCGCCGCCTGAACGTTGACCGACCGAAGGGGCCCCGCCACGCGGCGGGGCCCCTTCCCAATGAGGGAGATCAATGCACAGCTACAACGTGCGCCTTTGGAGTGTCCGTAAGCGTTCCAGCAAGTCCGCCCCTTTCCAACTGCGCTGGCTGGTCGACGAAATCGAGTTCCACGAGAAGTTCGCGACCAAGACGCTCGCGGACGCCCGTCGGGCAGAGCTGCTGACGGCAACACGCAAAGGCGAGCCGTTCGACACTGAGACAGGGCTTCCCGTCTCGGAGGTGCGCGAGCGGAACCGGACGAGCTGGTACACCCACGCGCGTGCCCACGCTGCCCGAAAGTGGCCAACCGCGGCAGCGAAGCACCGAGCGAGCATCGCGGAGAGTCTGACCATCGCCACCATGGCCTTGTGTCCGACGGGCAAGGGGCGCCCGGATGACGAACTCCTGCGCCGTGCCCTCTACCAGTGGGCCTTCAACGCTGGGCGTCACGGCCAACAGCCACCGGAGGCGGAAGCCAAGGCACTGGCCTGGGTGGAACGCAACGCGCCGGCCGTGGTCGACCTAGACAGCGCCAAGCGCGTACGCACGGTGCTGGAACACCTTGCCAAACGACAGGACGGGAAGTCCGCAGCCGCCAACACCTTTCGGCGCCGCCGCGCGGTGCTGAGCAACTGCCTGCGCCTGGCTGTTGAACACGAGCTGTTGCCTGGCAATCCTCTGCTCCGGGTCCACTGGGAGACGCCCAAAGCAGTCGAGGAACTCGACGTGCGCAGCGTCGCCACGCCCGTACAGGCACGAGCCCTGCTCGACGCGGTCCGTGCACAGGGCACTCGCGGTGCCCACCTGGTCGCGTTCTTCGCCTGCATCTACTACGCGGCGATGCGCCCGGAAGAGGTGTCGATGCTGAGTGCTGACCAGTGCGAACTACCGGAGGAGGGGTGGGGCCGACTCATGCTCTCTGGTGCCCGCCCTCAGGTGGGTTCCGCCTGGACGGACGACGGCAAGCCGTACGAGGAACGGCAACTGAAGCATCGGGCCCGCCGCGCGGTACGGCCCGTACCCATCCCGCCGGTACTGGTCGCCATCCTGCGGGCACATCTGGACGCGTTCGGGACCACTCCTGAGGGCCGACTCTTCAGCGCCGTACGTGGCGGGCCGATTCGTTCACAGGAGTATGGCGCCGCTTGGAAGGAGGCCCGCAAGAAGGTGCTCACGCCCGCCCAAGTCGCCTCCCCGCTGGCCGCGATCCCGTACGACCTCCGGCACGCTTGTGTGTCGTTCTGGCTCCGCTCGGGGGTGAGTCTTGCCGAGACAGCCCGTCGGGCGGGCCAGAGCGTCGCCGTTCTCCAGCGCTACTACGCCAAGGTGCTGGACGGCGAGGAAGCGAAGATGAACGCCCTGATTGAGCAGGGGTTGGCAGAGCAGGAGGGCGAGGCCAAGGGGGCCTGAATCCTGGCCGCAGGTTGGCCGCACGCGCTGGTCAGAGGTGGGATACCGGCGAATCAGGGTGAGACACGGTCACGCCGAAGGGGTGCCGCTCCGGAGAGTGGCACCCCTTCTGACCTGCAAGTCTCTGACCTGCTACGCGGTGGGTGTGGGATTTGAACCCACGGTGACTCGCGCCACGACGGTTTTCAAGACCGTTCCCTTAGGCCGCTCGGGCAACCCACCTCGGCCCCGTCCCACCTGGGGCGGAGCGGGCTACAGCCTACCGGCCTCCGGCCTCGCGCGGGGTCCGTGGTCCACACTGGGTCCACTGGCTCTGCTTTGCCCGCTCCCGGGGCCGCCGCTTCGCTCAGACGCTTGGCCGGCGGCACTAGCCCGACAGGTGCAAGCCTAGGAGAGGCGACCTTCTGATCCGTAGGATCGGGCAGCAGGCCATGGGGCGTGCCGACGGCTTCCCACTCTGATGGCCTGGGTGCGCGAGCCCGCGCGTCTGTGTGCCGCGGTTGCCGTCAGCGTTGCCGTCACTCTCGCTAGATCAACTAAGGGTTGTCCCGTAAATGATCTTTGAGTCGCCTCAGGCATGGCGTGTCATCCGTCGGCCTATCCGGCGAGGGCAAGGTTGTGCATCCGGGCGATGCCGAGCATGGCGTGGTGGACGCCGTCGCCTTTGAGGCGGCAGTCGCGGAGGATCTTCCAGGTCTTCATGCGGGCGAAGACGTGCTCGACGCGGGCCCGGACCTGCTTGTGGGACTTGTTGTGTTCTTCTTTCCAGTCCGGGAGTTCGCTCTGGCCACGCTCGCGACGGTGCGGGATGACCAGTCCGGTACCCGGGTAGCCGCCGTCGGCGATCGTGGTGGTCTTGCCGACGGCGGCCTTGGCACCGGACTCCTCCCACGCCTTGCAGTCGTTGCGGTTTCCGGCGAGCGGCCGACCGACCACGACGACCAGGCGAGTGTCGGCGTCGATGACGACCTGGTGGTTCGTGGAGTACCGGTAGTTCTTCGACCGCTCGGCGATGCTGTGATCGCGAGTGGGGACCAACGTGCCGTCCACGATGAGCACGGTGTCCTTGGCGAACCGCGTGCGTGGCTGGAGCGCGAGCATCGGCCCGAGGTGGTCGATGATCCGGTCCGCCGCCGACTTCGAGACCCCGAACAGCGGCGCTAGCTGGCGCATCGTCAAGTTCGTGCGCCAGTAAGCCGCTACCAGCAGTGCCCGATCCTCCAGCGGAAGGCTCCACGGCCGGCCCTTGCGGACCGCGTCCGCACCCTCGCGCCGCAGAACCGTCACCAGCTTCCCGAAGGATTGGGGGCTCAGCCCGGTGAACGGGGCTATCCAGGACGGCTCCGATGCCGTGATCACACCAGCCACACCAAGATCATCCCAGGCCGGTTAGGGTGCCTCCTTCGAGCCGACGGACTGGAGACAGATGATGGAGCAGCACGAGGCCCTGCAGCTCGCGGTGGCGTTTCTCGCGCGCAGCCAGCGCGATGCCGAGCCGCCTCTCGCCATCGATGCAGAGCGGGTCCGAGAGTGCAACGGGCTCCTGATCGTGCCCTACAACTCTGTGCAGTACCTCGCCTCGCGTGATGTGAGACAGCAGCTGCTGGACTGCTGGCCCATCCTCGTCGACCTTGAACGCGGAGACGTGCGATTCGGGACCCTGGACGAGCGGCATGTGTGGAGGAACCCGAGCACCTGACGAGGCCACGGTTGTCCCGCAACCGCAGTTACGGGACAACCCTTAGGCCGCTGACCAGCCAGGGAGCTGTCGACAAATAACTCCTATCCTGCGGGCCAACAGACCCCAGAAACCGAGGAGTTATTTATCGGCAGCTCCCTGGCCCCCCGACGGGTGGCTTACACGGTGTTGATCCGCCAGGCAATCATCCCGACTGCCTGCGAGTTGCCCTGAACATCGATCTTCAGCTCATTCGTGCCGGTGAAGCGCTCGAAGACTACGGACTGATCGCAGGGAACGGCCTTCTTCGCTGCCGTCTTGCTCGGAGTGAATGCGATCTCCGCATTGCCGTTGCCGGCGCAGACCACAGTCAGCTGGTAGGCGCGGCCTGTCGCAACGTCGGGCCGAGTGTGGATTCCGTCCGAGACACGTTCCACCCCCGACTCGACCATCGACTTACCTTGATCAGTAGCGGCGTCGAGTGCCGACTGGGCTTGTTTTGTGAGCTTCTTCTCGGCCGACGCCTCTGCGCTTGGATGACTTGACGGTGTCGCAGAGTGTTTAGGCGCGGAGTCTTTGTCCGACGTGCAAGCCGTCAGACAGAGCACTGGAACCAACGCGGTGCCGAGTAGCCACTTGGACCGTGGTTTCATGAGGAGGTTTCCCAATACTTCCAGCCCGTCTCAGACGTCGGGATCGTAGCCGTGCCGCTCTTGACGAGGGTCGGGGTGCCGCAGCCGTCGCCCCTCCGTCGCAACTTCTTCCACGAGATCTTGTAGCCCCACGAACCGTACTGCATGTGGCCGTATTTGTGACTGGGAATGGCGTGCGTGTAGCTGTGCCCGGTCGTGACCGACACGCTTCCGGCAACCTTGACACTGATGCTCGTCTTGGCCTTGGCGAGCACTACGCCGGCCTCGGCTTCCGCGCCAGCTGAAATTTCCATCGAGATGGTGCCAGCCTTGGTGACAGTCACAGTCATGCTGCCGCCAGGGCCGTTCTTGTACTTCGTGCCGTTCCACCAGGACGGCACGTGGTAGTTCTTCTTCGACGTGATCTCGATCCAGGTCTGGGGGCCATCGCAGTAGTGGGGATTCACAACACTGCTGGCCTCGCCGTCCTCCCAGTCGGCACGGTCATTGATGTCGACGTCATCTTGCGCGACAGCGTCGCCGGCGGTTACGGCCTGCTCCGAGTCACTGGTCGTAGACGTCGGAAACTCATCATCCGCAGTTGCGGTGCCGATGGTTCCCAGGCAGAGCAGCAACGCGGTACCGGAAGCGATAGCAGTTCGACGAATGCCGATGCTCATAGGTATCCCCCCTGTTCAGGTATCCGCCTTGGTCACGGGCGGATACCAGGACACTACGGGCCGGTCATGCTCGCATCAAGAAGTGATCTCTATTCTGAGCGTAATTTGAGGTACACACAGAGCAACCGGTCGCCTTGTCTGGCCAGCAGGTTCCTGGCCCTCGTCCGCCGGTTCTTGGTCCACGCCTGGTCCACACGCACTGATCCCCAACGTGACAGGACCGGATCAAGGTGAGACAGCCCCCATGCAGAAGGGGCGCCCCTCGTCCAGGGACACCCCTTCTGACCAGCACGTCTATGACCTGCGGCGGCGGTGGGATCCGACCCCACGGGGACGCTTTCACGTCCTCACGTTTTTCAAGACCGTTCCCTTAGGCCGCTCGGGCAACCCACCTCGCTCACGCCGCACCTGGGGCGGAGCGGGTACAGAGTACCGGGAGCGGGGCCGGCCGTGGGGCGTGGTCCGCTCAGGAGGCGCCGTCGGCCGATCTTGTGCCGGGCCGGCGGGACTTTCCCGGGAGGCCGCGCCCCTGCGCGGGCGTGCGGGTCAGCTGTCGCCCGCCCTGGAGCCGAGGGTGAGGTCCACCGTGTGCTCCTGGCCGCCCCGCGTGTAGGTGATCGCGACCTTGTCGCCGGGCTTGTGGGTCCAGATCTCGCCGATCAGGGTCGGGCCGCTGTCGATCACGTTGTCGTCGAGCTTGGTGATGACGTCCCCGGGCTTGAGGCCTGCCTTGTCGGCCGGGCCGCCCGACTCGACCGCGGCGGCGCCGCCCGCGCCCTGGTCGGTGATCTTCGCGCCGCCGGTGGACTCCTCCAGGGAGACGGAGGCGCCGATCTTGGCGTACACCGGCTTGCCGGTCTTGATCAGCTGCTGGGCGACATACTTGGCCTGGTTGATCGGGATCGCGAAGCCGAGGCCGATCGAACCGGACTGGCCGGAGCCGAATCCGCCGCTGCCGGTGGACTGGATGGCCGAGTTGATGCCGATGACCGAGCCGGAGGCGTCCAGCAGCGGGCCACCCGAGTTGCCGGGGTTGATGGACGCGTCGGTCTGCAGGGCGCTCATGTAGGACGCCTTGCTGGACGAGCTGCCGTCACTGGAGGCCACCGGGCGGTTCTTGGCGCTGATGATGCCCGTGGTGACCGTGTTGGACAGCCCGAAGGGGGCGCCGATGGCGATGGTCTCGTCGCCGACGGCCACCTTGTCCGAGTCGCCGAGGGCGAGGGGCTTGAGGTCGGAGGGGGCGTTCTTGAGCTTGATGACGGCGACGTCGTAGCCCTGGGCGTGGCCGACGATCTCGGCGTCGTACTTCTTGCCGTTGGGGAACGTCGCGGTCAGCTTGCCGCCGTCGACGGCGTCCGCCACCACGTGGTTGTTGGTGACGATGTGGCCCTGCTTGTCGAAGACGAACCCGGTGCCGGTGCCGCCCTCGCCGCTGGTGCTCTCCGCCTCGATGGTGACCGTGCTCGGCAGCGCACTGGCGGCCACGTTGGCGATCGTGCCGGGGGCACGCTTGACCTGGGAGGCGCTGCTGTCGGAGGCGGAGATGGTGGTGGAGCCGTTGCTGTCGTTGTCCTTGGCCAGGGTGTAGCCGAGGCCGCCGCCCAGACCGCCCGCGACCAGCGCGGCCACCAGGACCGCGGCGACCAGCCCACCACGCCCGCTGCGGGGCTTGGGGGCGGGCTGCTGGTACGACGCGCCCCACACGGTGCCGGAGCCACCGGAGCCGGCGTCGCCGTAGGCGGGCGTGGCCGGCGGCGGCCAGGAGCCGTCGGGGGCGGGGCCGGGGTAGCCGGCGGGGGGCTGGTGTCCGGCGGGCGAACCCTCGTGGGCCGGTGCGGCCGGCATGCCCTGCTCGGGCGCGCCCGGGGTGCCCGGGGGCACCGGCGGGAGCTGGGCCGTCGGCGCTCCGTCGGGCACGGGGCCCTGCGGCGAGGTTGCGGGAGATGCCACCGGCACGGGAGGTGCGGACGGCGCCGGGGGTACCGCGTTGCCCTCGTTCTCGGTGCTCACAGCTCTTCTCCTCGATCCACGGCTGTTGTCATAGGTCGCACTCGGTCACGCTCGTTCACGCTGTCGTCGGTCCGTTGCGAACAGCTGTGCATGGTCCTGCGTGGTGCTTGTATGCAGTCAGCTTTTCCCACGGGCCGTCAGAGCACCATAAGCGGTGGCTGTGGGTCCAGGGTCATCCTTTATATGGGACCTTTCTGGCAAAAGTTACACAAAGGGGCATGGTGGGTGCCTCCGTTCCTCGCACAGACGCTCCCGCGCCGCCCCGCACTCGCCGCACGGGTGGCACGATGACGCGGTGACCCACGCACCACAGCACCCCATCCAGGTCGTCGCCCACCGGGGGGCCTCCGAGGATGCGCCCGAACACACCCTCGCCGCGTACAAGAAGGCGATCGAGGACGGCGCGGACGCCCTGGAGTGCGACGTACGGCTGACCGCCGACGGCCATCTGGTCTGCGTCCACGACCGGCGGGTGAACCGCACCTCCAACGGCCGCGGGGCGGTCTCCGCCCTGGAGCTGGCCGATCTCGCCGCCCTGGACTTCGGCTCCTGGAAGACGCGCGAAGCCTGGCGCGGACGCGACGAGGAGCCCGACTGGGAGAACCGCCCGGAGGATCCGGCGGACACCTCCGTACTCACCCTGGAGCGGCTGCTGGAGCTGGTCTCGGACTCCGGGCGGCGCGTGGAACTGGCCATCGAGACCAAGCACCCCACGCGCTGGGCCGGGCAGGTGGAGGAGCGGCTGCTGCTCCTGCTGAAGCGTTTCGGGCTGGACGCGCCGGCCTCGGCCGCCGAGTCGCAGGTACGGATCATGAGCTTCTCGGCGCGCTCGCTGCACCGCGTGCGGACCGCGGCGCCGACCCTGCCGACGGTCTACCTGGTCCAGTTCCTCTCGCCCCGGCTGCGCGACGGACGGCTGCCGGTGGGCGTGCGGATCGCGGGTCCCTCGATCCGTATCGTGCGCAACAACCCGGGGTACGTGGAGCGACTGAAGCGCGCCGGTCACCAGGTCCACGTCTGGACCGTGAACGAGCCCGAGGACGTCGACCTCTGTGTCGAGCTGGGCATCGACGCCATCATCACCAACCGCCCGCGCGCGGTGTTGCGGCGACTGGGCCGCTGAGCGGGGGACCGCGCCTCAAGAGCCGGGTAAGGACCGCTCCGCACCCCTTGACCCGGCCGCCCGGCTCGGCCATCCTCCGTTCTCGGCCACACCACTGAATTCCAGCCACACGATGACAGGCCCGTCACAGGGAGTGCTCCGGCGCATTCGCTCCGTATGCGGTCGTTGCGAATGCGTCACCGGAAGAGGATTGGCCGGTTTCCGGTACAGGCCAATGGGGCATCCACACCGTGGCGTGGGGCAAAGGAGGTCTCGGGGGTGGCGTTGGTGGTGGCACAGGAGGTGCCCACGTCGTCGAGCATGGCCGTTCCCCATGGCCCTGCGGGCGTGGGGAAGGCGAGACACCGGATGCGTGCGCAGTTGCGCAGCGGCGGCGTGTCGGAATCGGTCATCGACGATGCCGTACTGATCCTTTCGGAGCTGCTGAGCAACGCCTGCAAACACGGGCGGCCCCTGGGTGACGCTCCCCCCGGGGACGGCGACGTACGCGCCGCCTGGCGGGTGGACGCACGCGGGCGGCTCACCGTGGAGGTGACGGACGGCGGCGGCCCGACCCGCCCGGCTCCAGCCACCCCGTCGGTCACCGCGCACGGCGGCCGCGGGCTGAACATCATCACGGCCCTGGCCGACGACTGGGGTGTCCGGGACGACATCCACGGCGAGGTGACGGTCTGGGTCGTGGTCAACGAGGACGTCCATGATCCTGATGCCGGGTGCCGCCCCGACGGTTTCGCTACGCGCGTCATCTCCTCCGCGGTTCCGGCCATGGCCGACCTGGACTTCACGGACGCGTTCGACGACCTGGACTGAGCGCGGCGGTGACACGAGGACCGGACCGCCCGAGCCGTGCGGAGGCACGGAAGTCGTCCCCAGGTTCACCCCGTCGGCGTCGCCCAGGTGTCCGTTGTCCACAGGTTCCCGTCGGCCGTGGCGCGAACGGCTAGGCTCCCGCCCGTACCAGACGAGCCGTAACCGGGAGACCCCACGATGGCCAAGAAGCGACCCCAGACGAAGGCCAAGCCACAGATCACGGACGGAGAGATCCCGGTTGTCGGCGCCCGCGAGCCCTGCCCCTGCGGCAGCGGCCGGCGCTACAAGGCGTGCCACGGCCGGGCCGCCGCGCACGCCGCGACCGAGCTGGTGCAGCGTCCGTTCGAGGGGCTGCCGGGCGAGTGCGACTGGGTGGCGCTGCGCGAGCTGGTGCCGGCCGCCACGGTGGAGCTGACCCTCAAGAGCGGCCTGCCCGAGGACGTCCCGTCGGTCACGCTCGCCACGGTGCTGCCGATGGCCTGGCCCGCGCTGCGCCGCGACGACGGCTCGGTCCTGCTCGGCCTGCAGAACGACACGCCCTCCGGCGACATCAGCCGCGACCTCGCCGACACGCTCCAGCGTGCGCTGGAGGCCGCGCCGGGCACGCCGGTGGAGGGCCGCCGCGCCCCCTCCGAGGGTCCGCGACTGCAGGACCTGCTCGACCTTGAAGGCTCCTTCGAGCCAGTCGTGCACAGCGGCTTCGAGTTCTGGGTGCCGGACGCGGAGAACGCCACCCCGGACGTGGCCGCCTCCCTGGAGCGGGCCAACGCCGCCGCCATCCCGACCGTGAAGCTGTCCGGCGTGGACGCCGCGTACTGGTGCGAGACCCCGGAGAAGAACCACCTGCGCTGGGTCATGCCGCACTCGGAGGAGCAGCTTCTGGACGCTCTCGCCCGGCTGCACGCGGCGGGCCGCTCCAGCCTCGGCGAGGGCACCCGGCTGGTGGGCTCCTTCCGTGCTCACGGCCTCACGGTGCCGGTCTGGGACCTGCCGAGCGGGGTCACGGCGGAGGACGTGGAGAAGCCGGCCGCCGAGTTCGCCGAGCGGCTCGCCACCGCCCTCGCGGCCACCGAGCCGCTCACGGCCGACGAGCGCCGCGCGCGCGGCGGACTGACCAACCGGCAGGTCACGCTCAGCTGACCGCCCTCGGGGCCCGTGTCACGGCTGAACGGTCGGTCAGCCGTGACAACGGTGCCCGATACAGGTGACTCCTGTCACAACTCCCCGTCGCGACAGGTAAATCGGTGTCCGAATAGCCGAGATCGAATTTGCGAACCGCCGATCTCTTGTTACCGTTCCAGTAGCCCGGTTGCTGGTGCATCCCCCGTCGCCAGCAACCGGGCCTTTCCATGCCCGCGTGCGGTGTACACCGCGCAGCAGGGCGTCAACTCCCGTTCGTCTCCTCGGAGTTGCTGCCCGAGCGCAGCAGCAGCGGCCCGTCGGCGCCGCGCGCGGCGAACTCGGCGACGGCCGTGTAGCCGTCCAGCGAGCCCCGGGTGCGTTCGCGGGGTGTCTCACAGGTGGTGGGCTCGTCGTCGGCATCCGTGGCGCAGTGCGTCTGCACGGTCCGGCCGCCCGGCTTCATCAGGCTCAGCACGGCGTCCACGGCCTCGCCGGTGGTGTTGCGGTAGTAGGTGCGCGCCCAGGTGTCCTCGCCCTGGGTCAGCACACAGGTCTGCGCCTCGACACCTTCGGGGGAGGAGAGTTCCGGTCCGCAGCGGGCGGCGGTGGCCAGGCCCAGGCCGAGCAGCAGCGGGGAGCGCGTGGGATCGACGGAGGGCATCTTCGCGTCACCGTCCGACGACGAGGACGACGAGGACGACGAGGACGACGTGGACGACGTGGACGACTTGGACGACGGCGCGTGTACGCCGGCCCGGGCGCCCACCGCCCGACGTCCCGCGGCCTCGCCCACCTGCCCCGCGGACGCCATGGCCAGCGGCAGCACGACGGCGGCCACCACGACACCCGCGAGGGCGAGCAGACGAAGCCTTCGGGGGTCCGGCCCGCCGCGGTGCGGCGATCGAGTGCCATGGCCCCCAGAAATGCGCAGCATGTAGCGGAAGATAACGACCAAGGGCGGACATCGGGCGGCGCCCGCGCCCGACACCCCTACAACTCGGGTGCGCTCACACCCGTACGAGTGAGGGCGTCGACCACCGCGTCCACCACGGCCTCCACGTCGGGCACCCAGGGCGAGGCCGAGCCCGGCAACGGCGCACGCTCCCAGCGGACGGCGCCCTGACCGGTCTCGGAGGGAGGCAGGGCGAGGTAGCCGCCCTCGCCGTGGAAGCGCAGGGAGCCGGGCACGAAGTCCTTGGCGTAGAGCAGCTCGCCGAGCTGTTCCATGGAGTACGGCTTGACGAGCAGCGACCAGCGGGTCGGTGCGGCGATCACCGGACCGAGGCGCATGCCCCGCCGGTCGAGCAGGTCGAGGGCGTGGGCCGCCGCGGGCGCCGGCAGGCTGACCGCGCAGGGCGCGTTGCCGCCGGTGGCGAGGATGATCGGCGCGCCCGGCCGGTTGGCCCACCACCAGCGCACCATGCGCGCGTCGGTGGTGGCGGCGAGCAGGCCGGGGTCGAAGGGGTGCGCACCGGGCACCGTGCACTCCGGGTCGGGGCAGCCGCAGCGGGCCCGTCCCTGCGGGTCCGGGGCCACGCCCGGGAGCACGGGCCACTGCCATTCCGTCGCGAAGGTCAGGGCCGCGCTGATCAGCTCAGGCCTCCCGTCTTTCCGCCAGGACAGGAGCCTGCGTCGCCTTCCGAGGATCTCGCGCATGAGCGCTCGTTCCTTTCCGTTGCACCGCTGGCAACACCGTGGACCACATCACATCATGTGTCGATCACTTCACTGTGCGTACCTGTTGGCGCATCACACCCTTGCGCTTGGCAAAGGGGAACCCCAAGGGGTCGAGCGTTGGCCGCGTCCATAGTGCGTCCATCAAAAGCACGGGTGCGGCGTGGGGGTGGCGAAGTATGGCGTTTTGCCGTCGCGCGTATTTCTCTCCGCCTCCGCCACGGGAGGATGGGGCTCGGCCGTCGGTGGCTATGACGCCCGGGTCCGTCGCCAGGTTCCGGGTGGCCCCCAACCACCCCTGGTCTTCACCGAGTACGTACCCATCACGACCGCTGTGACGCTGCGTGGAGCAAGGCCAGTCGACCGCAATGGACCGATACCTGAGGCAGTTTTAAGCCAACTTGGCAGTAAGGCAAGGGGTTCGGAAGAAACCCACATCAGACCCATGGACACCAGGAATCCCCGCAGGACAATGCTGGACATCCCCTCACGAGTGCGTGTACATGTGGAGACACTGCTAGCGGCGCAGAATGACATGGGGGTTTGCGATGCTTTTGAGCAATACGCACCGGTCTGAAAGCCGGACGCCATGAACGCCCCGCACCCTCCGAAAGTGGCTGGAATCGATCCAGCGGTTCCTCCGCCCGCACACACTGTCGCGCCCACACCCGCCGTCCCCTCCCCGGACACCGCGCTTCCGGTCAAGAACACCCCCGCCCCCGCCGGACCCGCCCCCGGCACCCTGCTCCAGGACCGGCTGGCCGGCTGGGTCTCGGACCTCACGACCCTCCACGAACTCACCGAACGCCTGTCCCGCACGAACGCACTCGAGCCCGCCATCGAGGAGCTGCTGCGCGCCGGATCCGCCCTCGTCGGCGCCCGCCGCGGCCTGGTCGTCCTGGAACCCGCCGACGGACTCGGCCCCCGCACCACCCTCGGCCTCGGCCTCGGCCGCGCCGATCTCGGCCACATGGAGACCGTGCCGCGCGGCTCGCAGCCCTACGGCCCCCTCCTCGACACCGGCGCCGGCACCGTCGAGATCGTGCACGCCGACCTGTTCGCCGAGGACGGCCTCGACCCCCGCCACCGCGAGGTTGCCGCCCGCCTCGGCTACGCCGCCAGCTACGCCCTGCCCCTGACCGCCGGATCCGCCGGCCGCCTCGGCGCCGCCGTGTGGCTGTACGACGAGCCCGCCGAGCCGGACGGGCACCACCGCCACCTGATCGGCCTGTACGTCCGCCACGCCGCCGAACACCTCGCCCTGCTGGTGGAGGTGGAACGCACGCGCGCGTGCGCGGCGACCATCGCCGAGGAACTGCTCCCCTCCCGGCTGCCGCGGGTGGCCGGCGTCCAGCTCGCCGCCCGGCACCGCACCGGCCCGCGCGGCGGCGGCGACTGGTACGACGCGCTGCCGCTGCCCGACGCCGCCCTCGGCCTCTCCGTCGGCTCGGTCACCGGCTCCGGACCCAGCGCGGTGGCCGCCATGGGCCGGCTGCGCGCCTCCCTGCGGGCGTACGCCGTGATGGAGGGCGAGGACCCGGTCGCCGTCCTGTCCGACCTGGAGCTGCTGCTGCGCCTGACCGAGCCCGCCCGCTCGGCCACAGCCCTGTTCGCCTACTGCGAGCCGGCCCTGCGCAAGATCACCCTGGCCGGCGCCGGGCACAGTCCGCCCCTGCTGATCGGCGAGCGGCGCACCGAGTTCGCCGAGACCTCCGTCTCCGCGCCGCTCGGCATGCTCGCCTGCTGGGAGGCACCGAGCGTGGAGATCCAGGCCGAGGCCGGGGAGACCGTCCTGCTCTACACCGACGGGCTGCTGCACCGTACCGGCGACCCCATGGACCGCGCCTTCGCCCGGCTGCACGCGGCCGCCGCGAGCGTCCCGCGCACCCTGCGCCGCGACCCGGGGGCGATCGCCGACCACGTGCTGCGCGCCGTCCTGCCCGACGGCCCGGACGTGGGGGCAACTCCCGGTCGAGCGGATTCGAGACTGGGGAGACTGGGGGAGGACGGCGAGGAGGACGTGGTCCTGCTGGCGGCCCGCTTCGACTGAGAGCGCTCCCGCACCGCCTGGCATGGGTGGGCATAACAGGTCTTCCGGCCTGGGTCGCATCGTGTACGACCGTACGATGATGGAGGTCCCCGCTCGGCCACAAGCATGAGCGTCGCGGGCCCGGGGGGAGATCACATGCGTACCGAGGAGGATCACGTGTCCGATGAGCTCAACCCGGCTGTGCCCGATGAAGCTGCTACCGCAGCGGGCCCGGAAGCTGAGTCCGAGGAGCCCATCAAGCAGCGGAAGAACGGCCTGTACCCGGGCGTCTCCGACGAGCTGGCCGAGAACATGAAGTCCGGGTGGGCCGACACCGAGCTGCACGACCTGCAGCCGATCCCGCAGGCCGCCGAGACCGCCCGTCGCCGCGCCGCGCTCTCCGCGCGCTTCCCGGGTGAGCGCCTCGTCATCCCCGCGGGCAACCTGAAGACCCGCTCGAACGACACCGAGTACGCCTTCCGCGCGTCGGTCGAGTACGCGTACCTCACCGGCAACCAGACCGAGGACGGCGTCCTCGTCCTGGAGCCCACCACCGAGGGCCACAAGGAGACGATCTACCTCCTGCCCCGCTCCGACCGCGAGAACGGCGAGTTCTGGCTCTCCGGCCACGGCGAGCTGTGGGTCGGCCGCCGCCACTCCCTGACCGAGTCCGAGGCGCTCTACGGCATCCCCGCCTCCGACGTGCGCGAGCTGGCCGACAAGCTGCGCGAGGCCACCGGCCCGGTGCGGGTCGTCCGCGGCTACGACGCCGGCGTCGAGGCCGCCCTGACCGACAAGGTCACCGCCGAGCGCGACGAGGAACTGCGGGTCTTCCTCTCCGAGGCCCGGCTGGTCAAGGACGAGTTCGAGATCGGCGAGCTGCAGAAGGCCGTCGACTCCACCGTGCGCGGCTTCGAGGACGTCGTGAAGGTCCTCGACAAGGCCGAGGCGACGAGCGAGCGCTACATCGAGGGCACGTTCTTCCTCCGCGCGCGCGTGGAGGGCAACGACGTCGGCTACGGCTCGATCTGCGCGGCCGGCCCGCACGCCTGCACACTGCACTGGGTGCGCAACGACGGCCCGGTCCGCTCCGGCGACCTGCTCCTGCTGGACGCGGGCGTGGAGACGCACACGCTGTACACCGCCGACGTCACGCGCACGCTGCCGATCAACGGCACGTACAGCGAGGTCCAGAAGAAGGTCTACGACGCGGTGTACGACGCCCAGGAGGCCGGTATCGCGGCCGTGAAGCCGGGCGCCAAGTACCGCGACTTCCACGACGCCGCGCAGCACGTGCTGACCGAGCGGCTCGTCGAGTGGGGCCTGGTCGAGGGCCCGGTCGAGCGCGTCCTGGAGCTGGGCCTGCAGCGCCGCTGGACCCTGCACGGCACCGGTCACATGCTCGGCATGGACGTGCACGACTGCGCGGCCGCGCGGACCGAGACGTACGTCGACGGAACGCTGGAGCCGGGCATGGTGCTCACCGTGGAGCCCGGCCTGTACTTCCAGGCCGACGACCTGACGGTCCCCGAGGAGTACCGGGGCATCGGCGTCCGCATCGAGGACGACATCCTCGTCACCGAGGACGGCAACAGGAACCTCTCGGACGGCCTGCCGCGCCGCTCCGACGAGGTGGAGGCCTGGATGGCGTCCCTGAAGGGCTGATAAGACACTGATGGCCGGGCACCCGGAAGGTGCCCGGCCATCGGCGTGTCCGTACGCGTGCGCAGGATTCACGTGCCTAGGGGGAGGGTTTTCGTGGACGACTTCTGGTCCGGTGTGGGCGTGGACCTGCATCTGGAACCCGACGCGGCCGACGGCCGCCGGGTCGGTCTGGAACGGGCGCTCAGGGACGCCGTGCGCGACGGACGGCTCGCACCCGGCACCCGGCTGCCCGCCACCCGGCGGCTCGCGACGGAACTCGGCATCTCGCGCGGCACCGCGAAGTCGGCGTACGACCAGCTCGTCGCCGAGGGCTATCTCACGGCCCGGCAGGGCTCCGGCACCCGGGTCGCCGAACTGCCGGCCCTGCGGGAGGAGGCGCCGGGAACGGCGCCACACGCGCGTGCGCCGCGTTTCGACCTGAGGCCGGGCAGTCCCGACGTGGGCGCGTTCCCGGCCGCGGCCTGGCTGCGCGCACTGCGCCGGGCCATAGCGACGGCGCCCTCACTGGCGTACGACTACGGCGACCCGCGCGGCCGGATCGAACTGCGCACCGCGCTCTCGGGCTACCTGGGGCGGGCGCGCGGGGTGCTCGCGCCGCCGGAGCGGATCGTGATCACCTCCGGGTACGTCCAGGGACTCGCGCTCCTCACCCGGGTGCTGGACGGCGCCCGCGTCGCGATGGAGGACCCGGGGCTGCCCTTCCACCGGGAGGTGGTGCGGCGCAACGGCGGGACCGTGCTGCCGGTACGGGTGGACGAGCGCGGGGTGCGTCCCGGGGAACTGGGCGAGGCGGCCGCCGTGGTGGTCACCCCGGCCCACCAGTACCCGACCGGTGTGACCCTGCACCCCGAGCGGCGCCGCGCGCTCACCGACTGGGCACGCGCGCGCGGGGGGCTCATCGTCGAGGACGACTACGACGGCGAGTTCCGCTACGACCGCCAGCCGGTGGGCGCGCTGCAGGGCATGGCCCCGGGCCAGGTCGTCTACCTGGGCACCGCCTCCAAGACCCTCGGCCCCGCACTCCGGCTCGGCTGGATGGTGCTGCCGCCGCAGCTGGTCGACGCGGTCGCCGACGCCAAGCTGCACAGCGACCACCACACCGAGAGCATCGGGCAGCTGGCGCTCGCCGAGCTGATCGACAGCCACGCCTACGACCGGCACGTACGCGCGTGCCGGCTGCGCTACCGGCGCCGCAGGGACCAGCTGCTGGACCGGCTGGGGGCACGGCGGAACGTACGCGGCATCGCTGCCGGGCTGCACGCCCTGATCGACGTCCCCGACGAGGCCGAGGCGCTGGCCCGCGCCGAGGCGGAAGGACTCGCCGTCGGCCATCTGGGCAGCCACTGGCAGACCCCCGCCGAAGGCCGGCCCCAGGGCCTGGTCGTCGGCTACGGCACCCCCCGCGAGCGGGCGTATCCGGAGGCGCTGGAGGTGCTGGCGAAGGTCCTGGAGGGCTGAAGTGGGTCAGTACAAGAGCAGCAGATTGGGTCTGATGATGGAGCCAATAGACCCCTAACGTCATCGGTATGACGAACCGTCCGCAGCGCTTCCTGGCCCTCGCCCAGCTCGCCAACTCCGTCGGGGACGGCGCCTTCTACGTCACCTCCGCGCTGTACTTCACCGGGGTCGTCGGCCTCGCGCCCGCGCGCGTGGGGCTCGGGCTGACGTTCGCCTGGGCGGTCGGCTCGCTGGTCGGGGTGCCGCTCGGACGGCTCGCGGACCGGCGCGGGGCCCGCGGCACGGCGGTGCTGCTGGCGCTGGGAACCTCGGCTGCGGTCGGGGCATTTCTCCTGGTGCGGGGATTCGTGCCGTTCGTCCTCACCGCCGGTGCCTACGCCTCGGCGCAGTCGGGTCTGGCAGCGGCCCGGCACGCGCTGCTGGCGGGGCTGGTGCCGGCCGGGGAGCGGACGGGACTGCTGGCACGGCTGCAGTCGACGCTCAACGGTGGGCTGGCGGTCGGCGCGGCGCTCGGCGGGCTCGCGCTGAACGCCGGTACGGCGGGTGCGTACCGGGCGGTGCTGACGCTCGACGCGGTGTGCTTCGTGGTGTGCGCGCTGATCCTGCTGCGGCTGCCGGCGGTGGCACCGGTGACGGGGACGGCAGTGGCGGGCGGGCGCCGGGAGCAGCGGTTCGCAGTCCTGCGCGACCGGCCGTACGCGCTCCTCGCGCTGCTCAACGCCGTACTGCTGCTGCGTCTGCCGCTGCTGAGCCTCGCGCTGCCACTGTGGATCACGGAGCGGACCGGGGCTCCGGCCTGGCTGGCCTCGGTGCTGTTCGTGCTCAACACCGGGGCGGTCACGCTGTTCCAGGTGCGGGCGGCCCGAGCCGTCACCGGGCCGGCCACGGCGGTACGGGTGCTGCGCCGGTCCGGGGTGGTGATGCTCGCGTCCTGCGCGGTGTTCGCGCTGTCGGCGGGCCGGTCCGCGTGGCCCGCGGCGGTGATCCTGGTGGTCGGCGCGGTGCTGCAGGTCGTCGCGGAGATGCAGCAGTCGGCGGGCTCGTGGCAGCTGTCCTTCGACCTGGCCCCGGCCGACCGGATGGGCGAGTATCAGGGCTTCTTCGGCACGGGTGTCACGGTGGCCCGCACCCTGGGGCCGCTGGTGGTGACCTCGCTGCTGATGGGCTGGGGCACCCCGGGCTGGCTGCTGCTGGGCGCGCTGATGCCGGTGGCGGCCTACGCGATGGGGCCGGTGGCCCGCCGGGCCACCGGCCGTGCCGAGCGGACGGTCACCGAGCCGGCACTCGCGGGCTGACCGGCAACGCGTCCAGGAACAACGCCCCCGCGAGCAGACCCGCGCTGCCCCGGGGGCTCCACGCGCGCGCGTGCAGCCCGGCGTCGAGCTCGGCCAGTGCCTCGGCGCCGGCCGCCGTCGCCGTACCGCCCTCCTCCAGGACGGCGCGGGCCCCCGCCTGCACCTGCCGCAGGCCGATCGGGCCCGCGGAGTGCAGCGGCGAACGCCTCCGTGGCCGTGTCGGCGAATGCCGACTGGTAGCCGGCGACCGCGAGGGCCCGGCGCCGGGTGATCCAGGTGTTTCCGTGTTTTCCCGTCATGGCCGGGGAAGTTAGGAACGCCGCTTGTCAGCCCGATGGGCATGGCCTGGGAAAGCTGTGAAGGAAGGGGAGTTCGAGAAGACGGCCGAAAACGCACCCTTGGGCCAGAACGCGCCCTTACGGGACCGGAGCGTGGTCGTGCAGCACGCGCTGGAAGAGCCGGCAGTCCCGCCATTCCCCGTTGATGTGCAGGTAATCGGGCGCAAGTCCGATCGCTTCGAATCCGCATTTCACCAGAACCCGCTGCGAACCGGTGTTCTCGGTCAGCGTGGACGCCTCTATGCGGTGCAGCCCGATCGTGTCCCGGGCGATACGGCAGACCTGCTCGACCGCGGAGCTGGCCAGCCCCTTGTTCTGCTGGTCGGCGGCCACCCAGTACCCGAGATAGGAACTGCAGAAAGGGCCGTGCGAAATACCGGACAAGGTGATCGCCCCGACGATCCGGCCGTCCGGAGCCTCGAACACCCACGGCCTCACGGCGCCCTCGGCGAACTGCCGCAGCAGCCCGTCGATGCGCTCAGCCTGACCCTCGGTGGTGAAGAAGGATTCCGGTCTGACCGGCTCCCAGGGTTCCAGGTGTTTACGGTTCTCCGTATAGGCGGAGGCGAGCGCGGAAGCATCGGCCGCGGCGAGCGGACGCAGGATCACTCCGCCCGCTATTTTCTCGTGCTGCAATTCCATATGTATGCCATGCATGCGCGCACCCTAGCGGCGCGGACTCAGGAGAGGGACCGTCATGCCGTAAGCAGGGAAGGATCTTTCTTCCACTTGAGCATCTTGTCGAAGCTGACCACCGTCCCGCCCCGGCCCGGCTTGGCACCGATGTGCACGTGATCGGCGAGTTCCCGGATCAGACAGAGCCCGCGGCCGTGCTCGGCGTCCGCGCGGGCGGGTCTGATGTCCTGGGTGCGGGTGAACCCGGGCCCGGAATCGGCCACCTCGATCCGGCACTTCTCGCCGTCGAGGTAGGCGGTCACCCGGTAGGCCTCCGAGGAGCCGTCGCGCGAGCCGCCACCGTGCTCGACCGCGTTCGCGCAGGCCTCACTGAGGGCGACGGACAGGTCGTAGGAGACGTCCGGGTCGACGCCCGCCGTCTCCATCGTGCCGATCAGCAGCCGCCGGGCGAGCGGGACGCTCGCAGCCTCGCGCCGCAGATGGAGTGACCACCAGATGCTCATGCTCCAGCCTCCTGGCCGCGGCTCGACATACCGTTACGTATTGCCGCCCGTGCACGGCTGTAAGCACACCGTTGACGTGACTCCGCCCATACGGTCGATGCGTCCCAGGAGGAATCGGTGTATGTGGGCAGGCCCTCGGGCGGAGGATGATCTTCCATTCTTTGTGGTGATCTTTTTCGCCGAGGCCGGATCCCGTGCCCTGCCGTAGGGACGGGGTAGGGCCAGTGGGATGATGAGGCCGCCATGACTGCCCCCCACCCGCGCACGGCGCGCCCCGGAGCCGGGCTCCGGTTCCTGCGGGCCGCGGTGTTCGCCGCGGTCGTCGTCGCGCTGGCCGCGGCCGGGCACACACTGGCCTCCTGCGCGCGCGTGCCCCTGTGGACGCTCGGCGCGGGATTCCTGGGCTCCCTGCTGCTCGTGGCACCGCTCGCCGGACGGCGGCGCTCGCTGCCCGGCATCGCCGCGCTCCTCGCTCTCGGCCAGACCGTGCTGCACACGCTGTTCGAACTGGGTCAGCAAGGCACGACCGGCGCGATGGCGATGAGTTCGACGGACGGGTCGCTGAGCAGCGGCGCGCTCGCCCAGCGGGCCGCCCGGCTCGTGTGCGGGTCCAGCCCCTCGGCGCTCACCCCCGGGCACGCCTACCGGCTCCTGCTCGACGCGCACCTCATCGACCCCTCGGGCCGGGCCGTGGGCGCCACGCCGGCCATGCACCACATGGCCGACGCCACCGGTTCCTCGGCGTCGTTGCTGCCCTCCCTGCCGATGCTGCTCGGCCACGTCCTCGCGGCCGTCGCCGTCGGCTGGCTGCTGCGCCGCGGCGACCTGGCCGTGCTGCGGCTGATCGAGCTGTCGGCGCACGGAGTCGCGGAGGGGGCGCTCGTTCGATCCCTGCGGGGCGCGCTCGCGCTGGCGCACGCCCTGTGCGCCGGGCTGCTGCCCGCGCCCGAGCCCGGCCCCCGGGGCCGTCGTACCGCCCGGGACGAGGAACCCGCCCCGCACACCACCGCACTCCAGCACACGGTGATCCGGCGCGGCCCGCCCGCCGCCGCGTTCCTCCTCGCCGCCTGACGCGACGCGACCATCACTGCACCGGAGCCGGAAACGGAGAACCGGACGGGAGGGGCCGCCGTCGTGCGGCACACGCGCGTGCGCACATCGGCATGTGGCACCACGAGTGGTACCGCCACGCGCACGCGTACTCCTGATCACCACCGAACTCACTCGGAGTGGAGTGCTCCCCGCCATGAAGGCTTCTCGTATCGCCGCCGCCGCTGCCGTCGCGGGCACGGCCGTGCTCACGCTGTCCGCCCCCGCCTTCGCGCACGTCAGCGTGCAGCCCGAAGGCACCGCGGCCAAGGGCGGCTACGCGGTCGTCGACTTCAAGGTCCCCAACGAGCGGGACGACGCCTCGACCACCAAGCTCGAGGTGAACTTCCCCGCCGACCACCCGCTGGCCTCCGTCATGCCGGAGCCGATCGCCGGCTGGAGCGTCAAGGTCACCAAGTCCAGGCTGGACAAGCCGCTGACCCTGCACGGCGAGAAGATCGACGAAGCCGTCACCAAGGTCACCTGGACCGCCGACGGCAAGGGCATCGAGCCCGGCTACTTCCAGAAGTTCCCGCTCTCCGTCGGCGCCCTGCCCGAGGACACCGACCAGCTCGTGTTCAAGTCGATCCAGACGTACTCCGACAAGGAGGTCGTGCGCTGGATCGAGGTGCCGCAGGAGGGCCGGGACGAGCCGGAGAACCCGGCCCCGGTGCTGCAGCTGGCCGCCGCCACCGGCGACCACCACGGCACCTCGACCGCCGAGGACGCCACCGACAAGACCGAGGGCAAGGCCGCCGGCAAGAACGAGACGACGGCCGCCGACGAGGACGCGAAGGGCGGCAGCGACACCACCGCGCGCGTGCTCGGCGTGGTCGGCATCGTCATCGGTGTCGCGGGCGTGGCCTACGGCGTCCTCGCCGGCCGCCGCCGGACCGCCTGACCCACCGTTCCGTATGCGCACCAGGGGTCGTGCGAGGCTGTCGTACGACCCCGGTGCGCACCGGAGTTCTCACATCTGGGACATTTTTCTATGCGCAAGAAGACGTTCGCCGCGGCCGCGCTGCTCGCCGCCGCCACCCTGACCCTCTCCGCCTGCGGCAGCGGTGACGACGGAAAGTCGCCCGTCGCCGTGGTCTCCGAGGAGACCGACTCGGGCAAGGCCGCGACCATCCTCGACCAGCCGTTCGAGAAGCCCGACCTGGTCCTCACGGACACGCACGGCAAGAAGTACGACCTGCGTGCCGAGACCAAGGGCCACCCGACCCTGGTCTACTTCGGCTACACGCACTGCCCCGACGTCTGCCCGACGACGATGAGCAACATCGCCGTCGCCAAGAAGGCGCTGCCCAAGGCCGAGCAGAACGACCTCAGGGTCGTCTTCGTCACCACCGACCCCGACCGCGACACCCCCGCCGAACTGGGCAAGTGGCTCAAGGGCATCGACACCCAGTTCATCGGCCTGACCGGCGACTTCTCCACCATCCAGGCCGGCGCCCGCGCCCTCGGCATCTCCATCGAGCCGACGAAGAAGGACAAGAACGGCAAGGTCGTCTCGGTGCACGGCACCCAGGTCATCGCGTTCTCGCCGAAGACCGACGGAGGTTACGTCCTCTACGGCGAGGACGCCACGGTCGACGACTACACCAAGGACCTGCCGAAGCTCGTCAAGGGAGTCAAGCCGTGAGGCGTGCCGTCCTGACCGCGGCCGCACTCGCGGGCGCCCTCGCCCTCACGGGCTGCGGCACCGGCACCGGCTCCGGCTCCTCGAAGACCGAGCTGTCGGTGAGTTCGCCCTACATGCCCCGGCCGGTCTCCGCCGACATGGCCGCCGGGTTCCTGACGATCACCAACAAGGGCGGCGCGAAGGACGAGCTGACCTCGGTCACCAGCGACGTCGCCGGCCAGGTCACCATGCACAGCACCGTCGGCGGGGCCATGGAGGAGAAGACCTCCTTCGCCGTCCCGGCGCATGGTCAACTCGTGTTCAAAAGCGGTGGCAACCATCTGATGTTCGAGAAGCTGAAGCGCAGGCCGGAGCAGGGGCAGCAGGTCACCCTGAAGCTCACCTTCGCCAAGTCCGGGCCCCTCACCGTCGAGATGCCGGTGAAGTCCGCCACGTACAACCCGTCGACCGGCCACTGAGGGAGGGACCACCTTGATCCGGACCATCGCCCCCCGCCTGCGGACCCTGGTGCTGCTGCTTCTCGCCGTCACCGGCGTGCTGCTGGCGGGCGCCGGGCCGGCCTCCGCGCATGCCGCGCTGACCGGCAGCGACCCCGCACAGGGGGTGGTGGTCGACAAGGCGCCCACCCAGGTGTCGCTCACCTTCTCCGAGAAGGTGGCGATGAACGACGACTCGCTGCAGGTCCTCGACCCCAAGGGCGAGAAGGCCGAGGTGGGCTCGCCCACGAATGTGAGCGGCACGACGTACGCGGTGAAGCTGAAGAGCGGCCTGGCCAAGGGCACCTACACGGTCGCCTACCAGGTCGTCTCGGCGGACAGCCACCCCGTCTCCGGCGCCTACACCTTCTCCATCGGGGCGCCCTCGCAGACCGTCGTCTCCGGGGTCGGGACCGCGGCGAACGACACAGCCGTCGGCTGGCTCTACGCGTTCGGACGGTACGTCTCGTACGCCGGCTTCATCGTGCTGGCGGGCGGCACCGCCTTCGTGCTGGCCTGCTGGCAGCGCGGCTCGGGTGTACGGGCCCTGCAGCGGCTCGTGGTCGGCGGCTGGCTCGCGCTCACCGCGGCCACCCTGTGGCTGCTGCTCCTGCGCGGCTCCTACACCTCCTCGGGGAAGTTCGGGGACGTCTTCGATCTCGACCTGCTCGGCCAGGTGCTGCAGACGAAGACCGGCGCCGCGCTGGTCTCCCGGCTGCTGCTGCTCGCCGCCGCCGCGCTGTTCATCACCGTCCTCTTCGGCGCCTACGCCCGCACGTCACCCGCCACCACCCTGAACGACGACGCTGCGCGCCGACTGCCTGATTCCAGGGAGGAGGGCGAGGAGAAGCGCGACCTGACCTTCGGGCTCGCGATCGGCGGAGTGGTCGTGGCCGCCGGGCTCGCGGCGAGCTGGGCCATGGCCGAGCACGCCTCCACCGGGCTCCAGCCGGGCATCGCCATGCCCGTCGACGTCCTCCACCTGCTGGCCGTCGCCGCCTGGCTGGGCGGCCTGACCGCCCTGCTCGTGGCTCTGTACCGGGCCCCCGCGGACACGCCGATCGAGTCCGCCGCCGTCCACCGGTTCTCCCGCGTCGCGTTCGGCTCCGTCCTCACCCTGGTCGCCACCGGCACCTACCAGTCCTGGCGCCAGCTCGGCTCCTGGTCCGCGTTCACCGAGACCCGGTACGGGCAGCTGCTGCTGGTCAAGATCGGGCTGGTGGCGCTGCTGCTGGGCATCGCGTGGATCTCGCGGCGGTGGACGGGACGACTGGCGGACGTCACGGACACGGTCACCGCCGCCAAGAAGGCGAAGCAGCCCGAGAAGGAGCGCGCCAAGGAGCGCGAGAAGGAGCACGTCTCCGCGTCGAAGGCAGCCGGCAAGGGCAGCGACAAGGACACCGGCAAGGGTGGCGTCCGCGGTGACGACAAGCGCGCCGCCCAACTCGCCCGGCAGCGGGCCGCGGTGGACACCGCCCGGCAGAAGCGGCTGCGGGACGCCGACACGAACCGTTTCGGTCTGCGCCGCTCGGTGCTCGCCGAGGCCGGCGTCGCGGTCGTGCTGCTCGCCGTCACCACCTGGCTCACCCAGACCGAGCCGGGCCGCACCGAGCAGGAGGCCAAGGCGGCCACGTCGTCCTCCTCGTCCTCCTCGTCCTCGTCGTCCTCGTCGTCGAGTTCCTCCGGCACGCTGACCCTGGACATGCCCTTCGACACCGGCGGCACCGACGGCAAGGGCCTCGTACGGGTCGACCTCGACCCCGCGCGCGTGGGCGGCAACGAGATGCACGTCTACGTCCAGCGGCCCAACGGGCGCGCCTTCGACATCCCCGAGGTGAAGGTCGCCTTCACCCTCACGGCGAAGAAGATCGGGCCGCTTCCGGTGGCCCCCGACCACATCACCACCGGCCGCTGGTCGGCGAGCAGCGTGCAGATCCCCATGGCGGGCGACTGGAAGATCGCCGTGACCGTGCGGACCTCCGACATCGACCAGGTGACCGTCTCCAAGAACGCGCAGATCGGCTGAACCCCACCATGCCCGACCAGTCCCTTCCCCAGGCCCGTACGCCCGAGTCCGCGGTGCGGGAGCCCGCCACCGACGGCGGCCACGGCATCTCCCGGCGCGCGCTGATCGGCACCGCCGGGGCCACCGGGCTCGTGCTCGGCGCGGCCGGCGGAGCCGTGGGCTACGCGGCCGCGCCCGCCCAGGCCACCACCCCGCTGACCTCGGTGGGCTCCGACCGGGCGATGTTTCACGGGAAACATCAGCCCGGCATCACCGAGGGACTGCAGGCCCGCGGCCACCTCGTCGCCTTCGATCTGGCGGCGGGCGCGGGCCGCAAGGAGGCGGCGGCCCTGCTGCGCCGCTGGTCGGCGACGGCCGAGCGGCTCATGGCGGGCGAGGCGGCGCCGCACGACGACACCTATGTGGCTCGGGACGCGGGTCCGTCCGCGCTGACGATCACCTTCGGTTTCGGCCACAGCTTCTTCGGCAGGACCGGTCTGGAGAAGCAGCGGCCGGGCGCCCTCGACCCGCTGCCCGACTTCTCCTCCGACCAGCTGGACAAGGCACGCAGCGACGGCGACCTGTGGGTGCAGATCGGCGCCGACGACGCCCTGGTCGCCTTTCACGCGCTGCGCGCGATCCAGAAGGACGCAGGCAGTGCGGCCCGGGTCCGCTGGCAGATGAACGGCTTCAACCGCACCCCCGGCGCCACCGCCCACCCCATGACGGCCCGCAACCTCATGGGCCAGCTCGACGGCACCCGCAACCCCAAGCCGGCCGACGCCGACTTCGACAAACGGATATTCGTGCCCGCCTCGGGAGAGCCCGCGTGGATGGCGAACGGCTCCTACGCCGTCGTACGCCGGATCCGCATGCTCCTCGACGACTGGGAGAAGCTGTCGCTCACGGCCCAGGAAGCGGTCATCGGGCGCCGGAAGGCCGACGGGGCGCCACTGTCCGGAGGCACCGAGACGACCCCGATGGACCTGGAGAAGGCCGACGCCAAGGGCCAGTACGTCGTCCCGGTCAACGCCCATGCCCGGATCACCAGGCCCGACCGGAACGGCGGCGCCGCCATGCTGCGGCGCCCGTTCTCCTACCACGACGGCATCGACACGGACGGGACGCCGGACGCGGGGCTGCTGTTCGTCTGCTGGCAGGCGGACCCGCTGCGCGGCTTCGTACCGGTGCAGCGCAAGCTCGACCGCGGGGACGCGCTGTCGACGTACATCCGGCACGAGTCGAGCGGTCTGTTCGCGGTGCCCGGCGGTGCGGCCGAGGGAGAGTACGTGGGGCAGCAGCTGCTGGAGGGGTGATTCCGGGTTTCAAACCACCCGGTCGAGTGGCGACCGCGAGACACGAGGGCCGCGCTCGCCTGCGACCATTAGGGTGAGGACATGCCAGCGAGTTATGCGTATCTCGGTCCCGAAGGCACCTTCACCGAAGTCGCCCTGCGCACGCTTCCGGAGGCGGCCACCCGCGAGCTGATCCCGTACGTGTCGGTGCAGTCCGCGCTGGACGCGGTGCGGGCCGGCGAGGCCGAGGCCGCGTTCGTACCGATCGAGAACTCCGTCGAGGGCGGCATCACCACCACCCTGGACGAGCTGGTCGCGGGCGAGCCGCTGATGATCTACCGCGAGGTGCTGCTGTCGATCACCTTCGCGCTGCTGGTCCGCCCGGGCACGAAACTGTCCGACATCAAGACGGTCTCCGCGCACCCGGCCGCCCAGCCGCAGGTCCGCAACTGGCTCAAGAAGAACCTCCCGGACGTCCACTGGGAGTCGGCCGCCTCGAACGCGGACGCCGCGCGGCTGGTCCAGGAGGGCCAGTACGACGCCGCGTTCGCGGGCGAGTTCGCCGCCGCCCGGTACGGCCTCGAGGCCCTGGAGACCGGCATCCATGACGCGGAGAACGCGCAGACCAGGTTCGTGCTGGTCGGCCGCCCGGCCCGGCCCGCCGCGCCCACCGGTGCCGACAAGACCTCGGTGGTGCTGTGGCAGCGGGACGACCACCCCGGCGCCCTGCGTGACCTGCTCGGCGAGTTCGCCACCCGCGGCATCAACCTCATGCTGCTGCAGTCCCGGCCGACCGGTGCCGGCATCGGCAACTACTGCTTCTGCATCGACGCCGAGGGCCATATCTCCGACCGGCGGGTGGCCGAGGCACTGATGGGGCTGAAGCGGATCTGCCTGCAGGTTCGTTTCCTCGGTTCCTATCCGCGCGCGGACATCAAGCCGGGCGAGGCCCGGGCCACGCTGCCGGGGACCTCGGACGAGGAGTTCGTGGGGGCCGCGGACTGGGTCGCGCGCTGCCAGGACGGCCGGTTCTAGCCAGTCGTACCTGCATATCTTCGTTATCCACAGAAGTTATCCACAGGTCCGCTTCTCGACCTGGGGACAAGTCGACAAGAGAGCGTCATCCGGTCGACAAATCGCCCTGGACGTCCCAATTGCGGCCACCGCCCGGCAGGTCACCCTTCGTCCACTCGTTTCCTTTGGTTCATCTTTTGGAGCGACCCCTTTCCACCCGAAAGTGGGTGTCACCCCTGTTTGAACCGGGAATTCTTCAGTCCGGGCGGAACTTCCGGAGTGATCAATTCCGAAGTCCACAGACTTTCCGCACAGCCTGTGGATAACTCTTCCCGACATGCGGATTCCTGTGGACAACGGGCCCGCCAAGTCCCGCTCTCCACAAGGGAATCAAGTCAACCAGGGGTCGGCCGACTGCCTCGTTCCAGGGAATGAGACGGCTTTCATTGACACGCCTCGACACTCTGCGCAATTACCCCATAACGGCACGTAAGGCGTGAGTCGCAATAGTGAGTCGTGGCCTGGGAGCTCGCACCGGTAGCCTTGGCCCCGTGATTGACCTTCGCCTGCTTCGTGAGGACCCCGACCGTGTGCGCGCGTCCCAGCGCGCCCGTGGAGAGGACGTCGCGCTCGTCGACTCCCTCCTGTCTGCCGACGAGCGGCGCAGGTCCTCCGGCGTCCGCTTCGACGAGCTGCGCGCCGAGCAGAAGCAGCTCGGCAAGCTGATCCCCAAGGCCGGCGCCGACGAGAAAGCCGAGCTGCTGGCGCGTGCCGAGCAGCTGAAGGCCGACGTCAAGGCCGCCGACGCCGAGCGCGACGCGGCCGACGCCGAGACCCAGCAGCTGCTGCTCCGGCTCGGCAACCTCGTCCACCCCGACGTGCCCGTCGGCGGCGAGGAGGACTTCGTCACGCTGGAGACGCACGGCACGATCCGCGACTTCGGCGCCGAGGGCTTCGAGCCCAAGGACCACCTGGAACTGGGCCAGATCCTCGGCGCGATCGACGTCGAGCGCGGCGCCAAGGTCTCCGGCTCCCGCTTCTACTTCCTCACCGGTGTCGGCGCCCTGCTGGAGCTGGCCCTGGTGAACGCGGCGATCGCGCAGGCCACCGAGGCCGGCTTCACGCCGATGCTCACCCCGGCGCTGGTGCGCCCGCAGTCCATGGCCGGCACCGGCTTCCTCGGCCAGGCGGCCCAGGACGTCTACCACCTCGACAAGGACGACCTGTACCTGGTCGGCACCTCCGAGGTCCCGCTGGCGGCGTACCACATGGACGAGATCATCGACGCCGACCGGCTGCCGCTGCGCTACGCGGGCTTCTCCCCGTGCTTCCGCCGCGAGGCCGGCTCGCACGGCAAGGACACGCGAGGCATCTTCCGCGTGCACCAGTTCGACAAGGTCGAGATGTTCTCGTACGTCGCTCCCGAGGACTCGCAGCAGGAGCACAAGCGCCTGCTGGAGTGGGAGAAGCAGTGGCTGACCTCGCTGGAGCTGCCGTTCCGGGTGATCGACGTCGCCTCCGCCGACCTCGGCGCCTCGGCCTCCCGTAAGTACGACTGCGAGGCGTGGATCCCGACCCAGGGCAAGTACCGCGAGCTGACCTCGACCTCGGACTGCACCGAGTTCCAGTCCCGCCGGCTGCAGATCCGCGTCCGTGACGGCAAGCAGGTCAAGCCGCTGGCCACGCTCAACGGCACGCTGTGCGCCGTACCGCGCACGATCGTGGCGATCCTGGAGAACCACCAGCAGGCCGACGGCTCCGTGTACGTGCCCAAGGTGCTGCGTCCGTACCTCGGCGGCCGGGAGGTCCTGGAGCCGGTCGCCAAGTGAGCGCCGGATTCCCGTTCCGACTCATCGCCACCGACCTCGACGGGACGCTCCTGCGCTCCGACCAGTCGGTCTCGCAGCGCACCCGTGAGGCGCTCGCCGCGGCCACCGCGGCGGGCGCGGCGCACATCGTCGTCACCGGCCGTGCGGCCCCCTGGACCCGGCACATCCTCGACGACCTCGGCTACGACGGCCTCGCCGTCTGCGGCCAGGGCGCGCAGGTGTACGACGCCGGGCAGCACCGCCTGCTGACGTCCGTCACCCTGGACCGGCAGCTGGCGGGCGTGGCCCTGGCGAAGATCGAGGCCGAGGTGGGCCCGCTGTGCGTGGCGGCGAGCCAGGACGGCCTGGACGGCAAGGTGCTGGTGGGGCCGGGCTACGCGGTCTCGGGCGCCCTTCCCGCCACCCCCTTCACGGACGCGTCCGACCTCTGGACCGCCCCGCTGAACAAGATCTACATCCAGCATCCGACGCTGGGCGACGACGAGCTGGCGGAGGCGGCCCGCCGGGCGGCCGGCGGATTCGTCACGGTCGCCATGGCGGGCGAGGGCATCGTGGAGCTGCTGCCCCTCGGCCTGTCCAAGGCCACGGGCCTGTCCCTGGCGGCCCGCCGCCTGGGCCTGAAGGCCGCCGACACCATCGCCTTCGGCGACATGCCCAACGACGTCCCGATGTTCGCCTGGTCGTCCCGGGGCGTGGCGATGGCCAACGCCCACGACGAGCTCAGGGCGGTGGCGGACGAGGTCACGACCTCCAACGAGGAGGACGGGATCGCGGTGGTGCTGGAGCGGTTGTTGGGTTGAGCCGGGGACGGGCGGCCGCTGCGCAACCGCTGTGGGTGGCCCAGCCCTGAAACCCGGCCAAGTCCCAGTGACAACGTCTCGCGGAGGATGCACGGATCGAACGTGCGCGGGGTCGCCCCCGACCACGGCTTAGCAAGCCGGTGCCTTACCACTCGGCCAATCCTCCGGGTGGGCGGCCCACGCGAGAGACACATCGCGTGCTCGAAGCGGCCGCCCCGGGCAGCTCCCATGAGCTCTACGGAGGGGTAGGGATCACTCCGGAGCCCGGCTCAGGCTGCCCTGAAGGGAGCTGGACGTACTGCCGTGCATGGACATCGCCCAACTCCTCTCCCAGAACGCGGCGCCGGGACACTCCCGGCGGATGGGGCACAACCACTGTGCCCCGCCACCGGGTTGGGCGCCACTGAATTAGCCGGGGGCCGCCGCTACCGGCGGCGCCACCTGCGCCGGCGCGCCCTGCTGAAGAACCAGCCCGCCGGCGGGTCGTCGGACCGCCACGGCTGCGGCTCCGGCTCCTCGCCGCGCCAGCGGGCGGCGAGCATCCGGGCCCGGGCGGACGGCTCGGAGGTCTCGGCGGCCCGCACGAAGTCCTCGTCCAGGACCAGCTCGTCCCAGACGTCACCGCCGGACCGCCCTCGTCCCTCGTGCTGCGGGATCTCCTCTGCCATCTGCGGCCTCCCAGCCGAACATCCGCTTTGCCCAGTGTGCCCGGCCCGAGGTGAAGCCCCCGTCAGGACCGGGACCTGTCACTCCTCGCCGGCGAGCGTCAGCGACCGCAGCTTCTGGCCCGCGTACCAGGTGGCGAGCACGGTGACCACGACCAGCAGGACCGTCGCCGTGGGCAGCCCGACGTCCGAGGTCACCAGGTCCCCGCCCGCCACCTTGTGGGCGACGGCGAGCGACCACTGCTGGACGCTCAGGGTGCGGGCGCCGGACACCAGGGAGCCGAACAGGGCCTCCCAGACGAGGGCGTAGACGAGACCGAACACCACCGCGTGCCGGGACACCGTGCCGAGCAGCAGGAACATCGCCGCGTAGGCGATCGACGCGACCAGCGCGGCCACCGTGTAGGCGACGGCGATCTGCTGACCGTTGCCGTTGAGGATGAAGCCCGCGATGAGCGTCGGCAGGGCCGAGAACACCATCGTCACGGCGACCGCCACGATCAGCTTGGTGAAGATGATCGTCGGGCGCTTCACCGGCTTGGCCAGCAGGTAGACGACGGAGCCGTCATCGATCTCCGGGCCGATCGCGCCCGTGCCCGCGATGACGCCGATGATCGGCACCATCGTGGCGAGCCCGAGCCCGCCCAGCAGGTCGGCGGCCGTCTGGTCGTCGGCGCCCGCGAGGCCGCGGACGACGACGGAGATCGCGATCAGCAGGAGCGGCAGGGCGCCCAGGATGAGGGCCCGGCGACGGCCGAGCAGGGCCCGGTAGGTGAGCCGGGCGACTGTGGGGTCGTACATCTTTCGGCCTCCTACGCCGCGACCAGGTACGAGAAGACGGACTCGAGGGACTCGTCGGACGGCGAGACCGTGAGCAGCCGGATGCCGTGGTCGCGGGCGACCTTGGGCAGCAGGACGGTGAAGCGGCCGAAATCGACGGCCTGGATACGCAGGGCGCCCTCGGTGACGTCGACCTCGATGCCGGACGTCGACGGGTCGGCGATCAGCGCGGCCGCGAGCGCGCGGTCGTCGCTGGAGCGCACCAGGTAGCGGTGCGGGCGGTCGGTCATCAGGCGGCGGATCTTGCGGAAGTCGCCGCTGGCCGCGTGCCGCCCGGCGACGACGACCTCGATGTGCCAGGCGAGCTGCTCGACCTCTTCGAGGATGTGGGACGAGAACAGCACCGTGCGGCCCTCGTCGCCCATGCGCCGCAGCAGCTCCATGAGCTGCATGCGCTGGCGCGGGTCCATGCCGTTGAAGGGCTCGTCCAGCAGGAGCAGCGACGGGTCGTGCACCAGGGCGCTGGCCATCTTCACGCGCTGGCGCATGCCCTTGGAGTACGTCGAGATCTTGCGGTCCTGCGCGTATTCCATCTCGACGGTGGCGAGGGCCCGCCCGGCGGCCTTCGCGCCCAGGCCGTGCAACTCGGCGTTGGCGACGACGAATTCGCGGCCGGTGAGGAAGTCGTACATCGCCTCGCGCTCGGGGACGATGCCGATGTGCTTGTAGATGGCCTCGTTGCGCCACACCTGCTGTCCGTCGAGGGTGACGGTGCCGGTGGAGGGGGCAAGGAAGCCGCCCATCATGTTGATGAGGGTGGACTTTCCGGCGCCGTTCGGGCCGAGCAGGCCGGTGACACCGGGGCCGATGGTCATGGTGATGTCGTTGACGGCGACCACGTTGCCGAACCAGCGGGAGACGTGGTCGATGGAGAGCGTGGTCACAGTCCCACCTTCCGGTAGCGGCGCATGAGGAGGCCGTAGCTGGCGGCGATGAGGCCCAGGACGGCGAGGACGTAGACCACGCCCTCCCCGTCGGTGGGTCCGACCGCTCCGGGGAACGACGAACTCGCGCCGAGGAACGCGGACTGCACTCCGTCGATGAGCGTGACGGGCGAGAAGAGGCCGATCCAGGGGATGGCGCCCGTGCTGTTCTGCGCCTCGGCGATGGCCTGGAGCGTGGAGACCGCCCCGTAGGAGATCGTCATGACGGCGATGACGGCCGCGATGCCGAAGCCGCGCCGCGGGGTCACCGAGGCGATGACCAGACCGATGCCGGCGAAGAGCAACGAGAGCAGTGCCACGGACACGATTCCCTGTGCGAATCCCTTGGTCTGGTCGGCGAAGTCGAGCTTGGCCAGCAGCGCGCCGATGTAGAGCACGAGCAGCGGGGCCGCGGTGAGGACGAACAGCGCGGAGGCCAGCGCCGCGTACTTCGCGCGCACGTAGTCGGCGGTCTCGATCGGCCGCGAGAAGTACAGCGGCACGGTCTTGAAGCGCAGGTCGCGCGAGACGGACTGGGGCGCCTGCGAGGCGACGTACAGGCTGATGACGGCCTGCATGATGATCGCGTAGCGCGTGTAGTCGACGGGCAGGTCCTTCGCCTTCGTGGCGACCGCGACGGCGACCATGATGGCCGCCGGCACGCACATCACCACGAACAGCAGCATCGGCAGCACCTTGGACTTGACCGAGCGGCCGAGGCCGTACGCGCCGCGCAGGGACTGCGAGTAGAGCGAGCGGGTGGCGTAGGAACGGCCGAGGCGGGGGCCGTCGTAGTTGCGGTAGCCGATGTTGTGGATCCGGGTCTGGTCACCCGGCAGCGTGACGGGTGTCCGCATGGGCTGCTCAACCGCCATGGCCGACAGTCTCCTTCCGCTGCTCTTCCTCGCTCGTGAAGACCTCCGAGATGTGGTGCCGGCGCTGCTCCATGCGCACCAGACCGAGGCCCAGGTCGGCGACGGTGTCGCGCACCAGGTCGTGCGTCTCCTCGCCCTGCGCGGTGAGCAGCAGGATGTGCCCGGCGCCGGGGAGGCCGCTGCTGTCGTGGGTGTCCACCCCGCGCGCGTGGAGCGCCTCACGGACCGCGCGGGTGCCGTCCGGGTGTTCGTCGCTGTCGGTGACCTCGATCGCGAGGGTCGCCGTGCTCTGGGTGAAGTCGGTGGTGGAGCTGGAGCGCAGCAGCTTGCCGCCGTCGACGACGACGACGTGGTCGCAGGTGCGCTCGAGCTCGCCCAGCAGGTGGGAGGTGACCAGGACCGAGATGCCGAAGTCGGTGTGGATGCGGCGGATCAGGCCGAGCATCTCGTCGCGGCCGACCGGGTCGAGGCCGTTGGTCGGCTCGTCCAGGAAGACCAGCTGGGGGTCGTGCACCAGGGCCTGGGCGAGCTTCACGCGCTGCTTCATGCCGGTGGAGTAGCCGCCGATGGGACGGTAGCGCTCCTCGTACAGGCCTACATGGCGCAGGGTGTCCGCGGTGCGCTCGCGTGCCGCGGTGGGCGGCAGGCCGGACATGCGGGCCATGTGGACGACGAACTCGGTGGCCGAGACGTCGGGCGGCAGGCAGTCGTGCTCCGGCATGTAGCCCACGCGTTCGCGGATGGCGGCGCCCTTGGTGGCCACGTCGAGGCCGAGCACCTCGGCGCGGCCCTCCGTGGCGGGGGACAGACCCAGCAGGATCTTGATCAGGGTGGACTTGCCGGCGCCGTTGGCTCCGACGAGTCCGGTCACACCGGGTCCGATGTCCACGGACAGCCGGTCGAGCGCGGTCACCCGGGGGAACCGCTTGCTCAGGCTTTCGGTCGCGATCACAGTCACGTCATCGACCGTAGTGATCCGGACCACGCCGGTCGTCAGACCTCAGAGCCGTCTTCGCGTCAGACTCGAGTATTACGGGGCCCTGAGGGATCCCCTGCCTGAGAGTTATCCACAGTCGCACACCGAGCGTTGTCCACAGCCTTGATCCCCGCCTGTTGACGCCGCCTCTAACAACTGTCACATTCACCAGTGTCAAGTTACGGACGCGTACCGCAGTCGACGGGACGGGGCGGCATGACGACGGCAGTGAGCAGCGAACTCTCCGTGGAGTTGCAGGGGTTCAGGCGGGTGCAGCGCCTCGCCTACGAATGCGCGGAAGCGGTCGCGGCACGCCTCGAACCGGGTGTGACCGAGCGCGAGGCGGCGCGGATGCAGCGCGAGTGGCTGCGCGAGCGGGGCGTGCGGGACTGGTTCCACCTCCCCTTCGCCTGGTTCGGCGACCGCACGGCGTTCGTGAACTTCCGCATCCCGCTGCAGTTCTTCCCGACCGACCGCGCCCTGGAGCCCGGGATGCCGTTCATCCTGGACATGGCCCCGGTGTACGAGGGATGCACGGCCGACATCGGCTACTCGGGCTCCCTCGGCGTCAACCCGGTGCAGGACCGGCTGATGGCCGACCTGGAGGCGCACCGCGAGCTGATCCTGCGCGAGGTGCGCGAACGGCGGCCGCTGCGCGAGATCTACGAGGACGTGGACCGGCTCATGGTCCGCCAGGGCTACGCCAACCGGCACCGGGCGTACCCGTTCGGCGTGATCGCCCACAAGGTGGACCGGGTGAAGCAGCGCCGCTGGTCACCCCATCTGTTCGGGTTCGGCACCCAGTCCCTGAAGGGCCTGGCCGCCGACGCCCTGCACGGCCACCGCGAGGGCTGGTCGCCCCTGTGGTCGCCGTACCGCTTCTCCGACCACCCGCCGCAGCCGGGCCTGTGGGCGGTCGAACCCCACCTCGGCTTCCGGGGTACGGGCGCGAAGTTCGAGGAGATCCTGGTGGTCACCGACTCCCGGGACCCCGAGCAGAGCGCGTTCTGGCTGGACGACGATCTGCCGCACGTGCGGCGCTGGGCGGAGGCGAAGTGACGCTGAAGGGTGCGCGTGAGCGCCGGGTGCACACCGGCGGGGTCGAGCTGTGCGTGGCCGAGCTGGGTGACCCGGAGCAGCCGACGGTCGTGCTGGTGCACGGCTACCCGGACAGCAAGGAGGTCTGGTCGGAGGTCGCCGTCCGCCTCGCCGACCACTTCCACGTCGTCGTGTACGACGTGCGGGGCCACGGCCGCTCCACGGCACCGCAGCCGCTGCGCGGCGGCTTCACCCTGGCGAAGCTCACGGACGACTTCCTGGCGGTCGTGGACGCGGTGAGCCCGGACCGCCCGGTGCACCTCGTCGGGCACGACTGGGGCTCGGTGCAGTCCTGGGAGTTCGTCACCGTGGGCCGCACGGAGGGCCGTATCGCCTCCTTCACGTCGATGTCCGGCCCCTCCCTGGACCACTTCGGGCACTGGATCAACGCGCGCGTGAAGCGTCCCACGCCCCGCCGGGTGGGCCAGCTCCTCGGGCAGGGCGCCAAGTCCTGGTACGTCTACCTGCTGCACACCCCCGCCCTGCCGGAACTGGCCTGGCGCGGCCCGCTCGGCAAGCGCTGGCCGAAGATCCTCCAGCGGACCGAGAAGGTCCCCGCCGGCGACTACCCGACCCCCTCCCTCCCCTCCGACGCGGCGCACGGCGCCTGGCTGTACCGCGACAACGTGCGCGCGCGGCTGCTGAGGCCCCGCCCTGACGCGTTCGCACACGCGCCCGTGCAGCTCATCACGCCCCAGGGGGACGCGTTCCTGTCGGAGCGCCTGTACGACGACCTGGAGCAGTGGGTGCCGCAGCTGACCCGGCGCACCCTCCCGGCCAAGCACTGGATCCCGCGCACGCGTCCCGACCAGGTGGCCGCCTGGATCGAGGAGTTCGTGACGAGCGTCGAGGGCGGCCGGCCGGAGCCCAGGGCCGCCGGCCGCCACGCGGACCGGTTCGGCGGACAGTTGGTGCTGGTCACCGGAGCGGGCAGCGGTATCGGCCGGGCCACGGCGTTCGCCTTCGCGGAGGCGGGCGCGCGCGTGGTGGCCGTCGACCGCGACTCCGAGGCCGCCGCCCGCACCGCCGAGCTGTCCCGGCTGGTCGGCGCCCCCGAGGCATGGGCGGAGACGGCGGACGTCTCCGACGAACAGGTCATGGAGAAGCTCGCCGAGAAGGTGCACCGCGAACACGGCGTGCTGGACGTGCTGGTCAACAACGCGGGGATCGGCCTGTCGGGCTCCTTCTTCACCACCACGACCGACGACTGGCGCAGGGTCCTGGACGTCAACCTCTGGGGCGTGATCCACGGCTGCCGCCTCTTCGGCGCGCGCATGGCCGAGCGCGGCCAGGGCGGCCACATCGTCAACATCGCGTCGGCGGCCGCCTACCAGCCCTCCCGGGCACTGCCCGCCTACAGCACCTCCAAGGCGGCGGTCCTGATGCTCTCCGAGTGCCTGCGCGCCGAACTGGCCGCACAGGACATCGGAGTCACGGCGATCTGCCCAGGCTTCGTCAACACCAACATCACCTCCACGGCCCGCTTCACCGGCGTCGACGAGGCCGAGGAGCGCCGCCGCCAGAAGCACTCGGCCCGCCTCTACGGCCTGCGCAACTACCCACCGGAGAAGGTCGCCAAGGCCGTCCTGGACGCGGTGACCCACAACAAGGCGGTGGTACCGGTGACACCCGAGGCGAGAGGCGCGCATCTTCTGTCGCGGTTCATGCCGGGAGTGTTGCGGGGGATCGCGCGGGTGGAGCCGAAGCTGTGAAGCCTCCGGTGTCCCGCCGAGGAAGCCTGACATGACCGGCCCCCCGGCCCAGAAGACCTACCGCATCGAAGACCTCGCCCACCACAGCCGCACCACTGTCAGAACCATCCGCGCCTACCAGGACAAAGGTCTCCTCCCCCGCCCCGAGCGCCAGGGCCGCGCCAACCTCTACTCCGGCATCCACCTCACCCGTCTCCACCAGATCGCCCACCTCCTCGACCGCGGCTACACCCTCGCCTCGATCAAGGAACTCCTGGACGCCTGGGACACCGGCCGCGGCCTGGGCGGTGTCCTCGGCCTGGTCACCGAGGTGGAAGGCCCGTGGACCGACGAGCAGCCGGCTCGCATCACCCGCTCCGAGCTGGACGCACGCTTCGGCGGCGCCTCCGACGAGGACGCCGTGGCCGAGGCGGTCGAACTCGGCGTACTGGAACCGGTGGACGGCGACCCGGACACCTTCCTGGTGCCGAGCCCCCAAGAACTGTCCGTGGCAGCCGAGTTGCACGCAGCCGGCGTGCCGCTCTCCGCGATCTCGGGCCACCTGAGGGAGTTGAGGGGCCAGGTGGAGCACATAGCCGCCCGCTTCCTGGAGTTCACCACCGAGTACGTCTTCGCCCGCTATCTCGACGACCCTGCCCACCGAACGGACGCCCACGCGTCGGAAGCGGCCTCACTGGTGCGCCGTCTCCGCCCCCTGGCCCAGCAGACCGTGGACGCCGAACTGGCCCGGGCCATGCGCGTGTTCGCGGTCCAGCACCTGCGAACACGCCTCGGCGCCGAGGATCCGCCCGAGCCGCCCAGCCGGACGCGTTCCGTCGACCTGCCCACGGAGACGATCACCGCCGTGGAGCGCCTCGTTGGCCGCGAACGCACCTCCATGTTCATCGCTCTGGCCACCGAACGGGAGGTCAGAGCAAGGACCTTGGATGACCTCGCCGCACTGAAGCTCCCTCACAACGAACTTCACGAATCACCGTGAATCACCTGCCAGTTGTCCACACTTTTTCCAATTCCCCTGTGGATAACCGCACTTGCTTGTGGATCAAACCCGGCAGCGAAAACAACCTGCGTGATCCGCGTCTCTCCAGCACCCTGGAGGCATGGAAGAAAGACGCACCGTGAAGGTGTCGAAGTACCTCTCGAAACACCTCCGCCACCAGCCCGAGCGCATCGGTCTCACGCTCGACCCGGGCGGCTGGGTGGAGATCGACACGCTGATCGCCGCGGCCGCCGCACACGGGTTCCGGTTCACCCGCGAAGAGCTCGACCACGTGGTGGCCGCCAACGACAAGCAGCGCTTCGCGGTCGAGGGCACGAGAATCCGCGCCAGCCAGGGCCACAGCATCGAGATCGACCTCGGCCTGCCCCCGGCGACCCCGCCGCCGTACCTCTACCACGGCACCGTGGCCGCCCGCCTGGACGCGATCCGCGCCGAAGGCCTCAGGCCCATGAGCAGGCACGACGTCCATCTCTCGGCCGACCGCGAGACCGCGACCCGGGTCGGCGCCCGCCGCGGCCGCCCCGTCGTGCTCGCCGTGGACGCCGGGGCCATGCACCGCGACGGCCACGTCTTCCGCATCAGCGCGAACGGAGTCTGGCTCACCAAGGCGGTGCCACCCCGCTACCTGCGGTTCTCTTGATCGATTTCGGCCCTGGTCCGTGGGGCCCCGTACCCTCGGACGCATGAGTCTGCGTCTGAGCACCGTGATCCTTCCGTACCGCCGCTGGAGCGAAGGCGGCCGTTCGGCCTGGGTGCGGGCCGAGCAACTCGGTTTCCACACCGCGTACACCTACGACCACCTGTCCTGGCGCAGCTTCCGCGACGGCCCGTGGTTCGGCGCCGTACCGACGCTGACCGCCGCCGCGGCCGCCACCGACCGGCTCCGTCTCGGCACTCTGGTCACCTCGCCGAACTTCCGGCACCCGGTGACCCTCGCCAAGGAGCTGATCTCCCTGGACGACATCTCCGGCGGCCGCATCACCCTGGGCATCGGCGCCGGCGGCACCGGCTTCGACGCGACCGCCCTCGGCCAGGAGCCGTGGACGCCGCGCGAGCGCGCCGACAGGTTCGCCGAGTTCGTGCCACTGCTCGACCGACTGCTCACCGAGGACGCGGTGACGTACGAGGGCCGGTTCTACTCGGCGCACGAGGCGCGCAACATCCCCGGCTGTGTGCAGCGTCCCCGGCTGCCCTTCGCGGTGGCGGCCACCGGCCCGCGCGGGCTCAAGCTGGCCGCACGTCACGGACAGGCGTGGGTGACCACCGGCGACCCGAAGCTGTACGAGAGCGGCACGCCGGAGCAGTCGGTCGAGGCGCTGCGCGGACAGCTGGAGAAGCTGTCCGAGACCTGCGCGTCGCTCGGCCGGGACGTGACCGAGCTGGAGAAGGTCCTGCTCACCGGCTTCACCCCGGACCGCGCCCGGCCGCTCGAATCCCTGGACGCCTTCGTGGACTTCGCCGGGCGCCACCAGGAGCTGGGCTTCACCGAGATCGTGATCCACTGGCCCGTCCCGGACTCGGACTTCGCCGCGGACGAGAAGGTCTTCGAGCGGATCGCCATGGAGGCGCCCGCGCAGCTGGCGTGAACCGGTGACAGACGTCACCCGTCGGCCAACTCCGATGTGTCTGTGGACTCATCTGTGCGGACTTCCGCACGGGCGTGCTGGCATATGCGCGAGAATGACCCGGTGACCTCAGCGACCAGACAGCCCGGGACCCCGGCCGCCGCTCTACCGCCGCGGCTGATCGCCACCGACCTCGACGGCACTCTCCTGCGCGACGACAAGTCGGTCTCCCCGAGGACGGTCGCCGCGCTGGCCGCCGCCGAGGCCGCGGGCATCGAGGTCTTCTTCGTCACCGGCCGCCCGGCCCGCTGGATGGACGTCGTCAGCGACCACGTCCACGGCCACGGCCTGGCGATCTGCGGCAACGGCGCCGCCGTGGTCGACCTGCACGGCGGCCCGGGCGCCCACCGCTTCGTGAAGGTGCGCGAACTGGCCCGGGAGAACGCGCTGGACGCCGTACGACTGCTGCGCGCCGCGATCCCCGGCACGGTGTTCGCGGTCGAGCAGACGTACGGCTTCCACCAGGAACCGTCCTATCCCAAGCTGCACATGGAGATACCGGACAACCTCCTGCCCGCCGAGGACCTTCTCGCGGCCGACGGCCCGGACGCCGACCAGCCCGTACTCAAGATCCTCGCCTACCACCCCGACCTCGACCCGGACGCCTTCCTCGCCCTGGCCCGTCTCTCGATCGGCGACCGCGCCAACGTCACCCGCTCCAGCCCCAGCGCCCTGCTGGAACTCAGCGGCCCGGACGTCTCCAAGGCCAGCACACTCGCCCTGTGCTGCACCGAGCGCGGCATCACGCCTGAGGAGGTCGTCGCCTTCGGGGACATGCCCAACGACGTCGAGATGCTGACCTGGGCCGGCCAGTCGTACGCGATGGGCAACGCCCACCCGGACGTCATCGCCGCCGCCTCGGGCCGGACGGTCGCCAACAACGACGACGGCGTGGCGGTCGTGATCGAACAGATGATCGCCGAACGCGTCTGACCCAGCCTCGCCGGCGGAAGGGTTGCCGGCCGGAGCAGTTGCCAGGCATAGGGGGTGCCGGATGAGCGCGCCGAGCAGCCCCCTGCCCGTCCGGGAGCCGCCCGATGCGGCGGGCGGTCGCCTCGTCGACGCCGTGGCGGACGACCGGCGAGGCCCTCCCGTACTCGGCGACGACACCGATCGCGGCGTACCGGGCCCCGGCCGGACCGGCAGCGGTCTCGCAGATCCGGTCCAGCGTGGAGTGCAGTTCCAGCCAGCTGCCCACGGACCGCATCGTCACCGCGCTCCCGCCAGCTCCTCCGCCGCCGTCTCCCGCAGCACCATGTCCCGCAGCGGCCCGTCCACGGCGGCCAGCTCCGCGTACCGCCCCCGCTGCACCACCCGGCCGGCGTCGAGTACGACCACCTCGTCCACCGCGTCGAGTCCGGCCAGCCGGTGAGTGATCAGCAAGGTCGTACGGCCCTCCGTGGCGGCCAGCAGATCCGCGGTGAGCGCGTCCGCCGTCGGCAGGTCCAGGTGCTCGGCGGGCTCGTCCAGGACGAGGACCGGGAAGTCGGCGAGGAGCGCGCGGGCCAGCGCGAGGCGCTGCCGCTGTCCGCCGGACAGCCGCGCCCCGTGCTCGCCGACGAGCGTGTCCAGCCCGTCGGGCAGCCCGTCCACCCAGTCCAGCAGCCGGGCCCGGGCCAGCGCGTCTCGCAGGTCGGCCTCGGTGGCGTCCTTCCGGGCGAGCAGCAGGTTCTCGCGCACGCTGCTGTCGAAGAGGTGCGCGTCCTGGGCGCACAGTCCGACGAGCCGCCGTACGTCGTCGTCGGACATGGCGTACGCGTCCACACCGGCGAGCGTGTACGAGCCCGCCCGCGGGTCGAGGAACCTGAGGAGCACCTGGGCGAGGGTCGTCTTGCCGGAGCCGGAGGGACCGACCACGGCGATCCGGCGGCCCTGCTCCAGCGTGAGGTCGAGTCCGGCGAGCGCGTCCCGGTGCTGCCCGGCGTGCCGGGCGTCCAGGCCCCTGAGCACGACCGGGAAGGGCGAGGCGGGCGCCTGCCGGGGCCGCCCCGGCTCGCGTACGGGCTCCGGGGCGTCCAGCACCTCGTACACGCGCTCCGCGCTCCGGCGCACCCGCTGCCGGTAGCGCACGGCGAGCGGCAGCCCCAGTACGGCCTCGAAGGCGGCCAGCGGGGTGAGGACCACCACGGCCATCGCCACGCCGCCGAGCCGGCCCGCGGCGACCGCCTGGATGCCGAGCAGGGCACCGGCGGTGACGGTCAGGCCGGAGAGCAGCGCGGTGAGCCCGTCACCGAGCGCGGTGACGGCGGCGGAGCGCGAGGCGATCCGGGTGAGCGTGCCGTCGGCCTGCCGGGCCGCGGCCGTACGGGCCGGCAGCGCGCCGGCGACGGTCAGCTCGGCGGTGCCGGTGAGCAGGTCGGTCACCCGGGTAGCGAGCTCTCCGCGGGCGGGCGCCAGCCGCCGCTCGGCCCGCCGGGCCGCGGCCGCGGTGACCAGGGGGACTCCGACACCGGCCGCGAGGAGCCCGGCCGCGAGGGCGGCTCCGGCCTCGGGCAGCAGCCAGGCCGTGAAGGCGACGGAGGCGGTGGAGACGGCGACCGCGACGCCGGCGGGCAGCAGCCAGCGCAGCCAGTAGTCCTGGAGCTCGTCCACGTCGGCGACCAGCCGGGTGAGGAGATCACCGCGGCGGGCCGTGCGCAGCCCCGCGGGAGCCAGCCGCTCCAGCCGCCGGTAGACGGAGACCCGGGTGTCGGCCAGCATCCGCAGCACGGCATCGTGCGACACCAGCCGTTCGGCGTACCGGAAGACGGCCCGCCCGATCCCGAAGGCCCGCGTCGCCGTCACGGCCACCATCAGATACAGCACCGGCGGCTGCTGCGAGGCCCGCGAGATCAGCCATCCGGAGGTGGCCATCAGCCCGACAGCGCTGCCGAGCGCCAGGCTCCCGAGCAGCAGCGCAAGAAGAAGCCGACCGCGCCGGGGCCCGGCCAGCCCCCGAACCCGGGCAAGCGCGCTCCGAGTACGTGCCGCGGGCTGCCTTTCCGGGCCACTTGCACATTGACCGAGTCCGGTGGCGGGTGGGCCAGGACGGGGGTCCAGGGGGCGGAGCACCCTGGGAGGGCAACTCCCGGACTGGTGCGCCAAAGTCTCCGCGCCCTCCAGCCGCACCACCCGATCGGCAACTTCCAGCAGCGCCGGCCGATGCACGACAAGCAGCACCGTGCGCCCCGCCGCAAGCCGCCGTACCGCCGCCACGACGTCGGCCTCGGTCGCCCCGTCCAGCGCGGCCGTCGGCTCGTCCAGCAGCAGCACGGGCCGGTCGGCGAGAAAGGCCCGGGCCAGCGCGAGCCGCTGCCGCTGCCCCGCGGACAGCCCGGCCCCGTCCTCGCCGAGCACGGTGCCGGCCCCCTCGGGCAACGCGTCCACGAACTCCAGGGCGCCCGCGTCCCGCAGCGCCCGGCGTACTGCGGTGTCGTCCGCATCGGGCCGGGCCAGCCGTACGTTCTCGGCGATGGTCCCCGCGTACAGGTGCGGCCGCTGCGGCACCCACGCGATCCGCGACCGCCACTCCGCCAGGTCGACGTCCGCGAGATCGGTTCCCCCGACCCGCACCCGGCCCTCGGCGGGCCGTACGAACCCCATCAGCACGTTCAGCAGCGTCGACTTGCCCGCGCCGCTCGGCCCGACCAGCGCCACGGTCTCGCCGGTCCCGACGGTGAACGACACCTCGCTCACGGCGTCCGCCGACCGCCCCGGATAGCGCACTGTCACCCCGTCGAAGGCCAGCGGGCCCTCGGGCACCGCCGCGGTGCCGGACGCCGGTACCGGCGTCTCCAGTAGGGCGAAGATCTCCTCCGCCGCGGCGAGCCCCTCCGCCGCCGCGTGGTACTGGGCGCCCACCTGACGCAGCGGCAGATACGCCTCGGGCGCCAGCACCAGGATGACCAGGCCGATGTACAGGTCCATGTCGCCGTGCACCAGACGCATGCCGATCGTCACGGCGACCAGCGCGACCGACAGCGTGGCCAGCAACTCCAGGGCGAACGAGGAGAGGAACGCGATCCGCAGGGTCCGCATCGTGGCCTGGCGGTACTCGCCGGTGATCCGGCGGATGGACTCGGCCTGCGCCTTGGCCCGGCCGAACACCTTCAGCGTGGGCAACCCGGCGACCACGTCAAGGAAGTGGCCCGACAGCCGGGACAGCAGCCGCCACTGACGGTCCATCCGGGACTGGGTGGCCCAGCCGATCAGCATCATGAACAGGGGGATCAACGGCAGGGTGCCGACGATGATCGCCGCCGACACCCAGTCCTCGGTGACGATCCGCGCCAGCACGGCCACCGGGACGACGACCGCGAGGCCCAGCTGCGGGAGATAGCGCGAAAAGTAGTCGTCGAGGGCGTCGACCCCGCGGGTGGCCAGGTTGACCAGCGAGCCGGTCCGCTGCCCGCTCAGCCACCCGGGACCCAGCTGGGCGGCGCGCTCCAGCAGCCGCCCCCGCAGCTCCGCCTTCACGGCCGCGCTCGCGCGGTGTGCAGCGAGTTCGGTGAGCCACGCGACAACCGATCGCCCCACGGCCACAGCCGCCAACAGCACCAGGGGAGTGCGCAGTTCAGCGACCGACTGCCCGTGCTGGAAGGCGCCGACCACCACCTCGGCGATGAGCATGGCCTGGGCGATGACCAGCCCGGCCCCGACGGCCCCGAGGCCGACGACCGCCACCAGGAAGAGACGGGTGGCGCGGGCGTAGTGCAGGAGGCGCGGATCGATTGGTTTCACGTGAAACATGCCCTTCGGTCCAGAGGGTGTGTTTCACGTGAAACACACCCTCGACGGACTCAGTGTGCGGCAGCGTCAGGAGCGATGTGCTGCGTGCCGATCCGCTTGCGGAACACCCAGTAGGTCCAGCTCTGGTAGAGCAGGACGAGCGGCGTGGCGATGGCCGCACACCAGGTCATGATCCTCAGCGTGTACGGGCTCGACGAGGCGTTGGTGACCGTCAGGCTCCAGCCCCCGTTGAGCGTGGACGGCATGACGTTCGGGAAGAGCGACAGGAAGAGCATCGCCACCGCCGCCACGATGGTCACGCCGGACAGCGCGAACGACCATCCCTCGCGCCCCGCCTGATTGGCCACCAGAGCGGCCACCAGAGCGGCGACCGCCACGATCAGGGCCACCAGACTCTTGCCGTCACCGCTGTCGGCCTGCGTCCACAGCAGGAAGGCGAGCGCCAGAACAGCCGTGACGAGACCGACCCGCAGCGCCAGCTTCCGTGCCCGCAGCCGGATGTCCCCGACGGTCTTCAGCGTCGTGAAGACCGCGCCGTGGAAAGTGAAGAGCGTGAGCGTCACCAGGCCGCCGAGCAGGGCGTAGGGGTTGAGCAGGTCTCCGAAGCTGCCGACGTACTCGAAGTGCTGGTCGATCTTCACCCCCCGCACGATGTTCCCGAAGGCCACGCCCCACAGGAACGCAGGGATGAGCGAGGTCCAGAAGATGGCCGTCTCCCAGTTGCGCTGCCAGTTCTCCTCGGGCCGCTTCGCCCGGTACTCGAAGGCCACGCCCCGGACGATCAGACAGACCAGGATGACCAGCAGCGGCAGATAGAAGCCGGAGAAGAGGGTGGCGTACCACTCCGGGAAGGCGGCGAAGGTCGCGCCGCCCGCCGTGAGCAGCCACACCTCGTTGCCGTCCCAGACGGGCCCGATCGTGTTGATCAGCACCCGGCGCTCGGGCCGGTTCCGGGCGAGCAGCCTGGTGAGGATGCCGATCCCGAAGTCGAAGCCCTCCAGGAAGAAGTAGCCGGTCCACAGGACGGCGATGAGGACGAACCAGACGTCGTGAAGTTCCATGACTGTTCCCCCGGCCTAGTACGAGAAGGCCATCGGCTTGTCGGCGTCACGGGTGTCGCCGCCGATCTTCGTGGGTGGGTTGAGGTCGGCCTCGGTCAGCTCCGGCGGGCCGGCCTTGACGTACTTCGCCAGCAGCTTGACCTCGACGACGGCGAGGATCGCGTAGAGCGCGGTGAAGACGATCATCGAGGTGAGGACCTCACCCTGGGAGACACCGGGGGAGACCGCGTCCCGGGTCTGCAGGACGCCGTAGACGGCCCACGGCTGACGGCCCATCTCGGTGAAGATCCAGCCCCAGGAGTTGGCGATCAGCGGGAAGGCCAGGGTCCAGATCGCGATGCGCCAGTACCACGTGGTCAGCTTCGGGCCGAGCGCCTTGTTCGGGAACAGCACCAGGTGAGGCACCTCGTCGTCGCCGACCCTCAGGTGCTGCGGCAGCATGAACTTCTTCCGGGTCAGCCACAGTCCGGCGAGGCCGATGGCGAAGGAGGCCATGCCGAAGCCGATCATCCAGCGGAAGCCCCAGAAGGCCACCGGGATGTTGGGCCGGTAGTCGCCGGGCCCGAACTTCTGCTGCTCGGCCTTGTTGACGTCGTTGATGCCGGGGACGTACGAGGTGAAGTCGTCGTTGGCGAGGAAGGACAGCAGGCCCGGGATCTCTATCGCGACCGTGTTGTGGCCCTTCTCGACGTCGCCGTAGGCGAAGATCGAGAACGGTGCCGGCTTCTGGCCGTCCCACAGCGCCTCGGCGGCGGCCATCTTCATGGGCTGCTGCTTGAACATGACCTTGCCGAGCACGTCACCGCTGACCGCGGTGAGCAGGCCGGCGATGACCACCGTGACCAGGCCGAGCCGCAGCGAGGTTTTCATCTCGCGGATGTGCCGCTTGCGGGCCAGGTGGTAGGCGGAGATGCCGACCATGAAGGCGCCGCCGGTCAGGAAGGCCGCGGAGAGGGTGTGGAAGGCCTGGCTGAGCGCGGTGTTCTGGGTCAGGACATGCCAGAAGTCGGTGAGCTCGGCCCGGCCCTTCGCCTTGTTGATCCGGTAGCCGACGGGGTGCTGCATCCAGGAGTTGGCCGACAGGATGAAGTACGCCGACAGGATCGTGCCGATCGAGACCATCCAGATGCAGGCCAGGTGGATCTTCTTGGGCAGCTTGTCCCAGCCGAAGATCCACAGCCCGATGAAGGTGGACTCGAAGAAGAACGCGATCAGGGCCTCGAAGGCGAGCGGGGCGCCGAAGATGTCACCGACGAAGCGCGAGTAGTCCGACCAGTTCATGCCGAACTGGAACTCCTGCACGATGCCGGTGACCACACCCATCGCGATGTTGATCAGGAAGAGCTTGCCCCAGAACTTCGTCGCCCTGAGGTACTTCTCCTTCTCCGTGCGCACCCAGGCCGTCTGGAGCCCGGCCGTGAGGGCGGCCAGGGAGATCGTCAGGGGGACGAACAGGAAGTGGTAGACGGTGGTGATGCCGAACTGCCAGCGCGCCAGTGTCTCCGGCGCCAGAGCCAGGTCCACGTCATCACTCTCCTTACTACGCCGTGGTACTGCGGCGGTTTGCCCCTCTTGTCACGTACATAGAGGACCAAAAGGGATGCGCTTGTGAACGCGTTCACATTCACAAGCCATTATGACGTACCGATTTTCCACAGCCAACGGGGGGTCCCCACTGTGCCGTCACGTCAAGACCTTGGCGATGACTTCAACATCTTGTTGAATTGCGCTCCGGGCACCTGGACGGGGACGCCTCAATCCTGGCGACCGCGCGGGACGGCGACCCCGTACGCGTGGAACTGATCCACGAGCAGGCACGGAACGACGAGTGGGCCCCGCACACGCGAGGCCCACCCGGAACCGCTTCGATGCTCCCGACGGAGCGCCCGCTCAGATCTCCTTGTGGAACGCTTCCGCCACCTTCAGGAAGATGTCGTTCGCCTCGGTCTCGCCGATCGTCACCCGCACACCCTCGCCCGCGAACGGCCGGACCACCACACCGTGCTCCTCACAGGCCGCCGCGAACGCGACCGTGCGCTCCCCCAGCCGCAGCCACACGAAGTTGGCCTGGGTCTCCGGGACCGTCCACCCCTGGGCTCGCAGCGTGTCGACCACGCGCGTGCGCTCGCACACCAGCGAGCCGACCCGGCCCAGCAGCTCGTCCTCGGCCCGCAGCGAGGTGATCGCCGCCTCCTGCGCGAGCTGGCTGACACCGAAGGGCACCGCCGTCTTGCGCAGCGCCGCCGCCACCGGCTCGTGCGCGATCGCAAAACCGACGCGCAGTCCGGCGAGGCCGTAGGCCTTCGAGAACGTGCGCAGGACGCAGACGTTGGGCCGGTTCCGGTACAGCTCGACGCCGTCGGGCACCTCGGGGTCGCGGATGAACTCCCGGTAGGCCTCGTCCAGCACCACCAGCACATCGCCGGGCACCCGGTCGAGGAACCGCTCCAGCTCCGCGCGCCGCACCACCGTGCCCGTCGGGTTGTTGGGGTTGCAGACGAAGATCAGACGCGTCCGGTCGGTGATCGCCTCCGCCATCGCGTCCAGGTCGTGCACATCGCCCGGCGTGAGCGGCACCCGCACCGACCGGGCGCCGCTGATCTGGGTGATGATCGGGTACGCCTCGAAGGACCGCCAGGCGTAGATCACCTCGTCGCCGGGGCCGCTGGTGGCCTGGATCAGCTGCTGGGCGACACCCACCGAGCCGGTGCCGGTGGCCAGGTGGGAGAGCGGGACACCGAAGCGCTCCGACAGCTCGTTCATCAGACCCGTGCAGGCCATGTCCGGGTAGCGGTTGAAGTTGGAGGCGGCCGCGGTCACGCTCTCCATCACGCCGGGCAGCGGCGGATACGGGTTCTCGTTGGAGGACAGCTTGTAGGCGACCGGCCCGCCGGCCGCGGCAGGCTTGCCCGGCTTGTAGGTGGGGATACCCGCCAGCTCGGCGCGCAGCTTCGGGCTCGTCTCGCTCACCGCAGTCCTCCTCGCGACCCCCGGCGGACCGTCGACGCCGCCGGTTTTCAATACTCCACACCTTATGAGGATTCGGCGTTCCTGCGAACAGATGCGGGACACCAAGAGGTGAACCTCATCGTTCCCACAGGCATCAGGGGCATCATCAGACGAAGGCGTACGTATCGGGGGGCGCGCCGCACATATATCTATGCGCCGGTGGCTCGCGCCGTGGCGCGCATCACCCGTGCAGGTGAGTTGAGACCTCTTCGAGACATCGAGCACTTGGCAGGCCCATGCGCGTCGACAAGTTACGTCTTGCCATGAGAGCGCTCAACTTCCTTCTTTTCCAAGACAGTTGAGCCGTAATGACCATGCAGAAACGTACCTGCCAACGCGTGCATATGCGTCCGCACTACCCCACCGCATGAGCCCTACTATCGGCTCGCCATGACAGCAGCAGGGAAGCACCAGGTGAGCCGCGCGGAAACCTCACGTCGAGGCAGTCGGCCGGGCCGGGCAGGCATCAGAGACGTGGCCGCCGCCGCCGGGGTCTCCATCACGACCGTGTCCGACGCCCTCAACGGCAAGGGCCGGCTCCCGGATGCCACCCGGCGCCACGTCCGCGAGGTCGCCGACCGGCTGGGGTACCGCCCCTCGGCCGCCGCCCGCACCCTCCGTACCGGCAAGTCGGGACTGATCGGCCTGACCGTGACGACGTACGGGGATGAACCTTTCACCTTCACGGAGTTCGCGTACTTCGCCGAGATGGCCCGGGCCGCCACCTCGGCCGCGCTCGCCCGTGGCTACGCCCTGGTCATCCTGCCCGCGACCTCCCGCCACGACGTGTGGTCCAACGTGGCCCTGGACGGCACGGTCGTCATCGACCCCTCCGACCAGGACCCGGTGGTCAGCGAACTCGTCCGGCAGGGATTGCCGGTCGTCTCCGACGGCCGCCCGGCCGGCTCGCTCCCGGTCACCGCCTGGGTCGACAACGACCACGAGGCCGCCGTCCTCGGCATCCTCGACCACCTCGCCGCCGCGGGCGCCCGCCGGATCGGCCTGCTCACGGGCACGACGACGGACACGTACACCCATCTGTCGACCACGGCCTACCTGCGCTGGTGCGAGCGCGTCGGCCAGGACCCGGTCTACGAGGCCTACCCGGCGCACGACCCGTGCGCGGGCGCCGTCGCCGCCGACCGGCTGCTCGCCCGCCCCGACCGCCCCGACGCCGTCTACGGCCTCTTCGACCCCAACGGCACCGACCTGCTCGCCGCCGCCCGCCGCTACGGCCTGCGCGTCCCGGACGACCTGCTGCTGGTGTGCTGCAGCGAGTCCACGGTGTACGCCAACACCGAGCCGCCCATCACCACGCTCTCCCTGAAGCCGCGCCGGATCGGCACCGCGGTGGTCCAGCTGCTCATCGACGCCATCGAGGGCGTCGAGTCGGACCATCCCGTCGAGCAGGTGATACCGACCGAGCTGATCGTGCGCACCTCGTCCCAGCGGCGTCCTCCGCGCACGACCGTCAGCCCGCCGCGGGCCCCGGAAGGGCGATAGCGGGAAGGGGATCGCAGGCGGGAGTCCGGCGGGTGGCGCGGTCGGATCTCCCGCTGCGGCCGGGGGCCGCGGGGCCGAGCCTGGCCGCCATGGCTCGGCCGCCTCGCGGCACGCGGCTCCGTAGCCCCAAACGGGTCGGTCGACCGTCCAGCCGTGCGGCCGACGCAGGACGGGCAGCCGGTCGAACCCCTGCCCAAACGGGGCGAAAGCCGCGGTGAACTGGCGTCTTGCTCTGATTCACCACCCCTGGGTCATCACACGGCGCGACGCGCATTCCTATGATGGGCCCACGACACCGCGGGCCGCTGCGACCAGGCAGTCCGAAGCGGTGCAGCTGCGGCGCGATGGTGGAGGGGTCTGATGACTCAGGGGGCCGGTCAGGGACCCGAGGTGGAGCGGACGGCGACGTTGCGCGACTTCCGGGTACCCGCGTACGTCCACGAGACCGGTCCGTACGTCCACGCCCAGTCCGGTGACACCCTCCCGCCCGTGGACGATGCCTACCCGGAGGGCTACACGCCCACCCAGCGCGACCTGCCCGTCATCAACCGCGGCGACACGCTCCAGGTCCCCGTCGAACCGGCCCCCGCCGCCCCCGCCGCGCAGCCCACGGCCGGCCCCGGCGCGCTGTACGTCGTCGGCGACGTCCACGGCTACCTGGACGAGCTGGTGGCCGCCCTCCAGGAGAAGGGGCTGATCGACGCCTCCGGCCAGTGGTGCGCGGGCACCGCCCGGCTGTGGTTCCTCGGCGACTTCACCGACCGCGGCCCGGACGGCATCGGCGTCATCGACCTGGTGATGCGGCTGTCCGCCGAGGCGGCCGCGGCCGGCGGCTACTGCAAGGCCCTCATGGGCAACCACGAGCTGCTGCTGCTCGGCGCCAAGCGGTTCGGTGACACCCCCGTCAACTCCGGCGCGGGCACCGCCACCTTCCAGGCGGCCTGGTTGCTCAACGGCGGCCAGAAGACCGACATGGACCGCCTCCAGGACCACCATCTGCAGTGGATGGCCCGCCTCGACGCCGTCGAGGAGGTCGACGGCTACCTGCTCGTGCACTCCGACACCACCGCCTACCTCGACTACGGTGACTCGATCGAGGCCGTCAACGACACCGTCCGCGAGACGCTCACGCGCAACGACGCGGACGAGTGCTGGGACCTCTTCCGGAAGTTCACCAAGCGCTTCTCCTTCCGCGACGAGGGCGGCGCCGACGCCGTACGCTCCCTGCTCGATACGTACGGCGGCACCCGCGTCGTTCACGGCCACAGCCCCATCCCGTACCTGCTCGGCGAGGTCGGATCCGAGGACGGCGAGGAGAGCAGTGGACCCGTCGTCGAGGGACCGCACGTCTACGCCGAGGGACTCGCCATCGCCATGGACGGCGGCGTGACCATGGCCGGAAAACTGCTGGTCCAGCAACTTCCCCTGGATATCTGAGCGTTCGCTGGGCCGGCGCGCCCTCTACCGCATGAGCGCAGGTCGGCAGGCAATTTCCGGCAACCCCCTGTCACCGCGTGCCGTCACGGCTCTACCATCGGCTTATCCGTAGCAGGCTCCCCTCCGTTTCTGCCCGACGGCTCGCTCGCGTGCGAGCCACAAGCCCTACGGAGCATCGGGGGATGCACATGAACAGCGTTCCGCAGCACCTGCTGAGCGAGGACCGCCAGGAATTCGAGCGGATCCTCGATGAGGCGCTGCGCTCCGCACCACACCGACCGGAACTGGCCGCTGTCGGACAGCGGCTGAACCCCGAACAACTGCGCACCATGGCCCTCAACGCCACCGCGCTCATCACGGCGGCCGCGGCGACCGAGTACCAGCACTACGTGAAGGTCCGCGAGGAACAGCGCCACCCGGCGCCGTCCGCCCCCTCGGCCGCCCGCGATTCCGGTTGCGCCGAACCGGGTGCGGACACGATGGGGCTCGCCACCAGCCTCGGCGAGGCCGCCGAGACGACCGGAGCGGGCGCCATCGCCGTGATCGCGGTGCTGGCCCCCGTCCTCGCCGGGACCGCCGCGGCGATCTTCCTGCTCGTCGGCTACATCCTGAGAATGCTGGCCCCCGGCCAGGCCTTCGCCCAGACCATGCTCACCGCGGGCTGGGTGTTCGGCGCCGTGGCCGCGGCCGCGATCCTCGTCGCCGCGGTCGGTCTGCTGCTCACCGCCCTGCGCAACAGTGCCGCGGCGGAAGCCGGGACCCATGACGCGGCGAGCGAGGCGGTGGCCAGGGCCAGAGAGACCTGGCGGGAGGCCCTGCTGGAGCGCGGCATTCTGCCGTTCCTGCGGGACGCGCTCGCCCAGCCGGGCACGGCCGCCCTGCACCCCACGGCCCCGTCGGCCCCGACCGGCCGCATGCCGCGCCTGGGTTACGGCCGGCCCGGCTTCAGCAGTCCCGACGACGGCTCCGCCTCCGGCCGCCCGAGCTTCACCAGCCCGGACTACACGAGCCCGGACTTCGGTGGCCCGGAACACCAGCCGGAGTGAGGCGTGTGCCCCGCCCGGGGCACACGCCGGATCCCGGCCGGGAGCGAGCCGGTCCCGCTACAGCCGTCGGACGATCTGCGCCTCGACGCGTTCGACGGACGTTCGGCTGTAGACGTGCACGAGAGCGAGGTGGAACAGCGGGGGCGCCAGCGGCGCCCAGCGGTGGATACGGTCCTCCCGGAGCAGATACCTGATGACGGGCGCCGGACGGAACGGCACATAGTCGATCGTCTGATGCTCCCACCGGTCCGCCACACCCCTGCTCATCCGCGCCTGGAGGTCAGAACTCCGCAAGTCCTTGAGCCTGGCGAAGTAGTGGCCGCTCCAGTGGCGCTTGTCGACATCCAGGACGAAGGCCAGAAGGTCGAGCGAGTACTCGTGCGCCTCCAGAGCCAGTTCCTCACGCATTCCCCGACGGCACACCGCCTGCAGGTCCGGCGCGCTCCGTCCCGACGAGTCGATGTGCCGGGACAGGCCCTCGTTGACCGAGGAGTTCCACACGCCGGGCGCCATCCTGACCCGCTCGCTGCGCCGGCTCACCACGAGCATGTCGTCGGCGGTGACCACGGCGACGTTGACGGCGAAGCTGCACTGGAGGAACGCGGGGGCGGCCAAGGGCTGCTCGGGATCCAGGTATCGCGACCGGGGGGTCGCGCCGTCCGGCAGCCGACGGTCGAGCTGCTGAGCCGCCAGGAACGTGTAGTAGTCGGTCGGCCGCAGGCGCAGGTGCACCTCCGGCGTCTCGTCCAGTGCCGTACGAGAGATGTCGAACGATTCGACCGCATAACGCGGCCCGTTCCACAGCGGAGTGCGCCCCTCGGCGCGCAGGCGTTCGCTCTCGGTGGCTATCTCGTCCCGCCACGGATTCATGTCGGCCGGCAGCCGGACCTCTTCGTCCAGCACGTGCACGAAGATCGTCTCCGTCGGGATCGGGGTCTCGCCGTCTCCCTCCACGATCAGCGCCGAGGTCTGCAAGGGCCCGAGCGAGAACGTCCGCCACGCCGGTCCCGACTCCTCCCGGCGCCTGCGACCGCGCAGCGCACTCACCGAGCGCTTGCGCACCCGGAACCACGCGTCCTGCAGAGGCTGTTGGAACAGCACCGCGAACAGCATGCCGATGACAGCACCGGCCACCCCGTTGGCAACATCGATCCCACCCACACGGGAGACCTTAGGGATCTTGTCAGCCCCCGGCCGGCATCGTGTTCCTTCCGTTACGGCGCCTGTCCGGCGCGAGCATCCGGCAGTTCCCCGGACATCGGAGCCCGGGGAACGGCGCCCATCCGGATGCGTCAGTCCGCCAACGGCAGGTACACCCGGTTGCCCGCGGCCGCGAACTCCTTCGACTTCTGGGCCATGCCCTCCTCGATCTCGGTCCGGCTGCCGCCGTGCTCGCGGCGGATGTCCTGCGAGATCTTCATGCTGGACAAGTTCGGGCCGGAGTCATTCGCAGTCATGCGTCGGGATCAGGCAGTTGGACGATCGCGATGCTCTCGGCCTGAGCAACTGCCAGGCGGGATCCGTCGGGGTGCAACGCCGCAATCGGGGTCGGGACATGGGTGACGCCGTAGGCCCCGTCTCGCCTTGATACGTCCAGCTCGGGCCATTCCGCCAGTACGGAAGCGGTCGCGATGTCGATCAGTCTGGGGTGCCCATGCAGGGAGACGACCCGGCTGCCCTCTGCGATCAGGGTGCCGATCTCGAAATCGGTGCGGTTTCGGTGCAGCCACCGGCGCTGGGAGAGGGACCACACGCCGAGATGCTGAGGCCCCAGAGTCGGCACCTCCTCGTCATCGAGGACGTAGTCACCGGTCGCAACAGCCAGGCGATCATTGTCCAGCCAGCAGGCTGACGCCACTTCGGCATCCAGTCCCGGCTCCATGGGCATCACCCCTGGCCCGTCCAGGACGGCCGGGTCTGCCAGCGCACTGTCCAGGTCGAACACTTCAACGATCCCGTACGGATGCCACACCCAGCCGGCTACCAGAAGATGCCTGGCGTCCTGGCTCACCGACAGCCGGGAATGGAACACATCCCTGGCTCGACGTGTGCCTGCGGTGAGCCGTTGCCCCGATTCGACGTCCTCGACCTGGAGGACGGCGTACTCGTCCGGGCAGTGAACCAGGATCTCCCGGCCATCCCGCAACGCTCCCAATGCCACGGGGTAGTCGAAGTCCTCCGCGTGGTAAGCGCTGCGCGAGAGCTCCCGGACAACGCGCGCTCCTTCCAGTAACAGGGCCGTGGTCCCGCGCTCGGCGTAGACAACGCTGTAACGGCCGGAGGGAGACACCACGCTTCTGTCGAACCCGGGACCGTGGTCGGTAGAGATCCGACGCTCCACACCGACGGAATCCCAGGCTCGCCCTCCCACCAGATCAACCAGATCGTCGCCCTGCCAGACAAGTGACTGGACCGACGCCGACACCGTCCACAACCCCACGGGATCCATCGCCCGCCCCCCTGACCGCCGCCCACCGATGACGCTGCTCCCGAGGCATTGCGTCCCGCGGAGCAGCGCCAATCTAGATGGTTCAGTCCGCGATCGGCAGGTACACCCGGTTCCCCGCCTCGGCGAACTCCTTCGACTTCTGGAGCATCCCCTCAGCGACCTCCTCCGCCGACGCGCCCTCGGCCGCCGCACCACCGAACCGCTCTGTGATGCTTTGACTGATCTTCATGCTGCAGAACTTCGGCCCGCACATGGAGCAGAAGTGAGCCGTCTTGGCGGGCTCGGCCGGCAGCGTCTCGTCGTGGAACTCCCGTGCCGTGTCCGGGTCCAGGGCGAGGTTGAACTGGTCCTCCCACCGGAACTCGAAGCGGGCGTCGGACAGCGCGTCGTCCCACTCCTGCGCTCCGGGGTGCCCCTTGGCGAGGTCGGCCGCATGCGCCGCGATCTTGTAGGTGATGACGCCGGTCTTGACGTCGTCACGGTTGGGCAGGCCCAGGTGCTCCTTGGGCGTGACGTAGCAGAGCATCGCCGTGCCCCACCAGGCGATCATCGCGGCACCGATGCCGGAGGTGATGTGGTCGTACGCCGGAGCGACGTCCGTCGTCAGCGGGCCGAGCGTATAGAACGGAGCCTCATCGCAGATCTCCTGCTGAAGGTCGATGTTCTCCTTGATCTTGTGCATCGGGACGTGTCCCGGGCCCTCGATCATGGTCTGAACATTGAAACGCTTCGCGATGCGGTTGAGTTCCCCGAGCGTGCGCAGCTCCGCGAACTGCGCCTCGTCGTTGGCGTCGGCGATCGAGCCCGGCCGCAGGCCGTCGCCCAGCGAGTACGTGACGTCGTAGGCGGCGAGGATCTCGCAGAGCTCCTCGAAGTTCTCGTACAGGAAGGACTCCTTGTGGTGCGCGAGGCACCACGCGGCCATGATCGAGCCGCCGCGCGAGACGATGCCCGTCTTGCGGTTGGCGGTGAGCGGCACGTACGGCAGGCGCACGCCCGCGTGGACGGTCATGTAGTCCACGCCCTGCTCGGCCTGCTCGATGACCGTGTCCTTGTAGATCTCCCAGGTCAGTTCCTCGGCCTTGCCGTCGACCTTCTCCAGCGCCTGGTAGAGCGGCACCGTGCCGATGGGGACGGGGGAGTTGCGCAGCACCCACTCGCGGGTGGTGTGGATGTTGCGGCCGGTGGAGAGGTCCATGACCGTGTCGGCGCCCCAGCGGGTCGCCCAGGTCATCTTCTCGACCTCCTCCTCGATGGAGGACGTGACCGCGGAGTTGCCGATGTTGGCGTTCACCTTCACCAGGAACCGCTTGCCGATGATCATCGGCTCGATCTCCGGGTGGTTGACGTTGGCCGGCAGCACCGCGCGGCCCGCCGCGATCTCCTCGCGGACCACCTCGGGAGAAACGTTCTCGCGGAGGGCCACGAACTCCATCTCGGGCGTGATCTCGCCGCGGCGGGCGTACGCGAGTTGCGTGACCGCCTTGCCGTCACGGCCCCGGCGCGGCTGCCGCGGACGTCCGGGGAAGACCGCGTCCAGGTTGCGCAGCCCGCCGCGCGGTGAGGTGTGCTTGATCCCGTCGTCCTCGGGGCGGACGGGACGGCCGGCGTACTCCTCGGTGTCTCCGCGGGCGATGATCCAGTTCTCCCGCAGCGGCGGCAGGCCCCTGCGGACATCGGTGTCGACGAGTGGATCGGTGTACGGGCCTGATGTGTCGTACAGCGTGACCGACTGCCCGTTGGTGAGGTGCACCTGGCGGACCGGCACGCGCATGTCGGGGCGGGTGCCCTCGACGTACGCCTTGTGCCAGCCGATGGACTTCCCGGCCTCCTGGGACTTCTCGTCCTGAACGGAGGCAGGCGTGCGTGCGTCCTTGTTGGTCATGAGACCTACTCCCTACGCCGGCATTACCCGGTAACAGGTTCGGCGGTCGACGCAGCGGCTTCCGTCTGCCGATGTCTCCCGTGAAACCACGTTCCACGTGAAACATCGCGAATACGGAGGTCAGCGCCCTCTCAGCCCGGTGCTCCGAGCTCCCGCGTGTGCAAAGGTGCCTCCACGCTAGCGTCAATTCGGGCGCGGTGAACAGGGGGCCCCTGCCGTTCTTGCGATGATCGGGCGGTGACCACGACGGAGCAGCACCCGCACCCGCCGTCCGAACCGCCGCGCGGAGGCGGCTCCGGACAGGGCGGCGGCCACGTCCATGACGGCCACGGACACCGGCGCCAGCAGGGCCCGGGCGCCGGCCACGGCCACTCGCACGGGCACAGCCACAGCCACAGCCACGGACCCGCCGCGCCCGTCTCGAAGCATCTGCGCAAGGTCATCGCGGCGGTCCTGATCCCGTTCGCGGCCGCGGTCGTGGTCGGCCTGGTGGTGCTCTGGCCCGGGGGAGCCCCGCCGCACGAGCGCACGGGCGTCGGCTTCGACCGCCAGACACAGCAGGCCACGGTCACCAAGGTGGTCGAGGTGAGCTGCAAGTCGGTGAACGCATCGGGGGGCACCTCGCCCGGCGACACCTCCACCGCCGGGGGCAACTCGGCGCAGCAGGAGGCGAAAGCTACCTGCACGAAGGCGACGGTCCGGGTCGACACCGGCAACGACCAGGGCCGTACGTTCACCGAGATCGTGCAGCCGGACCAGTCACGGCAGTTGCACCAGAGCGAGAAGGTCGTGGTCGCCTACGAGCCCTCGGCGCCGAAGGACCTGCAGTACTCCGTCACCGATGTGAACCGTACGTTCCCGATGGCGTTGCTCGCGGGGATCTTCGCGCTCGCCGTCGTGGTGGTGGGCCGGATGCGCGGTGTCATGGCGCTGGTGGCGCTGGCCGTGAGCTTCCTGGTGCTGACGCTCTTCATCCTCCCCGCGATCCTGCAGGGCTCGAATCCGCTGCTGGTGGCCGTCGTCGGATCCAGCGCGATCATGCTCATCGCGCTCTACATGTGCCATGGACTGTCGGCCCGTACATCGGTGGCGGTGCTCGGCACGCTGGCCTCACTCCTGCTGATCGGCATCCTCGGCTCGGAGTTCATCGACTGGGCCGCGCTGACCGGCAACACGGACGACAGCACAGGCCTGATCCACGGCCTGTATCCGTCGATCGACATGAGCGGTCTGCTGCTGGCCGGCGTCATCATCGGTTCGCTGGGTGTCCTGGACGATGTGACGGTGACCCAGACCTCGGCGGTCTGGGAACTGCACGAGGCCAATCCGGCGATGGGCTGGCGCGGGCTATACCGGGCGGGCATCCGGATCGGTCGCGACCACATCGCCTCGGTGGTCAACACCCTCGTCCTCGCCTACGCAGGTGCCGCGCTGCCGCTGCTGCTGCTGTTCTCGATCGCGCAGAGCAGCGTGGGCACGGTCGCCAACAGCGAGCTGGTGGCGGAGGAGATCGTGCGCACGCTCGTGGGTTCGATCGGCCTGGTCGCCTCCGTCCCGGTCACCACCGTGCTCGCCGCCCTGGTGGTGTCGGCCGACCGGCCGGGACCGGACGCGGCGGCCCCCGCCGGGGCACAACCCGTTCCGGCGCGCGGCGGCAGGGGCCGACGCCGGAAGCGGTGAGGAGGCCCGGGCCGGGTCCGGGAGCCCATTGAAGAAGCGTTCCTGCACAGTCGCAGGCGGCATGGCGGAGCGCCTGGCGCCCCGTCGCCGCAACACCTCAGCCGGCGCTCTGCTCCTCGGCCAGGATGCGGTCCAGGGCCTCGTCGAGGTGGGCGTCGAAGTCGGCCAGCGCGCCTTCCTGCCCGAGCGGCACGAGCTTGTCCGTGCGGTCGAGGAAGGCCACGAGCGGCGGTGCGGAAGAGCGGAACAGGGCCTGGTCGCCGCCGACCTGAAGCCGGATCAGCACCTCGCCCAGCACCTCGGAGTCGACGGGGGAGATGTGCACATCCCCCTCACCGCACGGCCGTCCGACCCCGTCGATCAGCAGCTCTCGGCCGAAGGCCCAGGTCACCGGGGCATCACCGGGCAGATGGAAGGTCAACCGCACGGCATAGGGATCACAGGTCTCGTAGCGCAACTCCACCGGAATGCGGAAGGAGAGCTCCTCCGACACGAGAAAGCTCATCATGACTTCTGCTTGTACGGATTCCCGCATCGCCTACCCCGTCAAATGACATCGACTGGCCGGGATTGATCCCTCGACCGTGGTCCAAATCTTGCTGAACGTGCACAACAGATCACAAGGAGTGAGTTTTCAGATACTGATAGAGAGCGTCAGCGCGCCCAGATGGCGCCCGATCTCGGCCTGCAACCGTTGGGCGGCGGGCAGCAGACGGTCGGCCTGGTGGGCGGGGAGCGAGATGCCCAACGTGGCCGCCGTGGTGCCGACCGTGATCGGAATCGCCGCGCAGACCGTCCCCAGCGCGTACTCCTGACGCTCCACCACCGGCTCCATCCGTGGCATCCGGGCCAGCCGGCGCAGCAGGGCGTGGTTGTCGCGCACGGTGTACGGGGTGATGGACTGCACCGGATAGCGGCTCAGGTGGTCCCGGCGGGCGTCCTCGTCCAGCTGGGAGAGCAGGCACTGGCCGACCGCGTGGGCGTGCCCCGTCTCGCGGAAGTCGGCCCACTCCTCGACCGCCGGGGTCTCCCGCGAGTCGGCGACGCACATGACCTCGATCTCGCCGTCCCGGTACATCGCGTAGTACACCGGCACACCGATGGAATCGTGCCAGTGCGCCAGGGTGTCGGCCACCGTGCTGCGACGTTTCTGCTGCGCTCCGCTGCTGCTCAGCCGCTCGGCTGCGTCACCGAGGAAGAACAGCCCTTTCTCGCGGCGCAGATAGCCCTCGTGGACCAGGGTGCGCAGCAGGTGATAGGTCGTGGGCAGGGCAAGGCCGGTCTCGCGGGCGAGTTGCTTGGCGGGGGCGCCGTACTCATGCGCCGCGACGGTCTCCAGCAGGCGCATCGCGCGCTGCACGGATCCGATGAGGGTCGCGGCGGACGGTTGACCCGGAACGTCCGAGGAGTGCGCGGTTCCGTCGAGGGACGCGGCACGCGGCTGTCCCGGGACGGCCGCGGAGGGTGGCCGCTGCATGGGGGGTGTGCAGGAGTGCGGCGGAGCGGGGGGTGCGTGGGGTTCTGCCGGTGCGGTGTCAACCGTGGCCAAGGGTCACTCCCGTAGCGCGAGGGTGGGGGCAGCCCGTGCGGAGGAAGCACGGGTGGGGGTGTACGCCGCCCGCGGGGCCCGGCCCCGCGTGGGGTTCCGGACTCTAACCGCCCGCCACCGCGTGCAGACGGCCTGCTGAGGAAACTTCCCTCCCCCGAGGGAACCGGCGATTCCCGTTACCGGTCACCGGCTCCCGTGTCCCTCACCAGTCGCTGCGCGACGAGGAGTTCGACATGAACTTGCGCACGACGTAGATCAGTCCACCGACCAGGGCGACGAAGATCAGCGCCTTGAAGAGCAGGCCGATCACGAAGCCGACCACGGTCGCTATCAGGCTGCCGAAGACGACCAGGGCGATGACCGGCACCGCGACCCACTTCACCCACCACGGCAGCACCGCGAAGATCTCTCGCATTGCCCTCGTCCTTTGCGTTCCGGTGCGTTCACGGCGTACTGCGCGCTGTCGTGGACACAGTTCTCGATGTCTGCACTCGATGCTAGGGCCGCCAGAGGGTCCCGCGGGGGCCTCGCACCCCTTGTCCTCCCCTGACCCGCCCCCTAGGGAACCCTGAGGGCCGGGCTCAGGCCTCAGGCGGAGAGAAGACGACCAGAACCCGCAGATCCTCGCTGATGTGGTGGAACTTGTGGGCGACGCCGGCCGGCACGTACACCACGCTGCCCCGCGCCACCTGGGTGGTCTCCTCGCCGACCGTGATCGACGCGCGGCCGCTGACGACGAAGTACACCTCGTCCTGGTTGTGCGGCCGCTGCGGGTCGTGCTCGCCCGCGTTGAGGGCGTACAGGCCGACCGACATGTGCCGCTCCCGCAGAAACTGCAGGTAGGCCCCTTCGTTGGCGGCACGCTCCGCCTCCAGTTCGTCCAGCCGGAATGCCTTCATCGCCGTTTGCCGCCCTCGCCCCACTGCTCACCGTCGATCTGGTCTGCCACGATCAGACACATGAAGAATTTCGTAGTCAAGACGATCGCCAACGCGGGCGCTCTGGCGGTCGCCGTGTGGCTGCTCGACAAGATCACCCTCACGGGTGACAGCACGGCCAAGAAGGCCGGCACGCTGATCGTGGTCGCGCTGATCTTCGGCCTGGTGAACTTCCTGGTCAAGCCGATCATGAAGGTGCTGACCTTCCCGCTGTTCATCCTCACCCTCGGACTGATCACCCTGGTCGTCAACGCGCTGATGCTGCTGCTGACCTCCTGGGTGTGCGGCAAGCTCGACCTGAGCTTCCACGTGGACGGGTTCTGGACGGCCGTGCTCGGCGGCCTGATCATCTCCGTCGTCTCGTGGGCGCTGAACCTCGTCCTGCCCGACGAGGACTGAGCCCGCCATGGCCTACCGCGTCTGTTTCGTGTGCACCGGCAACATCTGCCGTTCCCCGATGGCCGAGTCCGTCTTCCGCGCGCGCGTCGAAGAGGCCGGCCTCGCGGATCTGGTGGAGATCGACAGCGCCGGCACCGGCGGCTGGCACGAGGGGGATGCCGCCGATCCGCGCACCGCCTCGGTCCTCGACGAGCACGGCTACGGCACCGAGCACGTCGCACGGCAGTTCCAGCGCTCCTGGTTCGCCCGCCTCGACCTGGTGATCGCCCTCGACTCCGGCCATCTCAAGGCCCTGCGCCGTCTCGCGCCCACCGAGGAGGACGCCCGCAAGGTGCGCCTGCTGCGCGCGTACGACCCCGCGGCCGGCGACGACCTCGACGTGCCTGACCCCTACTACGGGGGCAGGGACGGCTTCGAGGAGTGCCTGGAGATGGCGGAGACGGCGAGCACCGGTCTGCTCGCCGCCGTACGGGAACACCTGGAGGGACGGGCCGCATGAGCGACACCGGCAAGGACGCGGACCGCGTCGGCGACGGCACGCGCGCGGTACGGGCCGGACTCCCCGAGCCCGTCAAGCACGAGCCGACCCTGCCCGGACCGGTGTTCGCCGCGCACTTCCACCTGCCGGGCGAGGTGTCCGGACCATACGCCTACGGCCGGGACGACAACCCCACCTGGACGCTGCTGGAGCGCGCCATCGGCGAGTTGGAGGCGCCGGGGCGGGACGACGTCGAGACGCTGGTGTTCGCCTCCGGCATGGCCGCGATCTCCTCGGTGCTGTTCTCCCAGCTGTGTACCGGGGACGCGGTCGTCCTGCCCTGCGACGGCTACCAGGCGCTGCCGCTGGTCCGCGCCCAGCTGGAGGCCTACGGCATCGAGGTGCGCACCGCGCCCACCGGCGGCGACGCCCAGCTGGAGGTCCTGGACGGCGCGCGGCTGCTGTGGATCGAGTCGCCGTCGAACCCGGGGCTCGATGTGTGCGACATCCGGCGGCTGGCCGAGGCGGCACACGCGCGGGGCGCCCTGGTGGCCGTCGACAACACCCTCGCCACCCCACTCGGGCAGCGCCCGCTGGAGCTGGGCGCCGACTTCTCCGTGGCCAGCGGCACCAAGCAGCTGACCGGGCACGGTGACCTCCTGCTGGGCTACGTCACCGGTCGCGACGCCGAGGCGATGGCCGCCGTACGCCGCTGGCGCAAGATCGTCGGTGCGATCTCCGGCCCCATGGAGGCCTGGCTCGCGCACCGCTCCATCGCCACGCTCCAGCTGCGCGTCGACCGGCAGAACGCGACGGCCCTCGCGGTCGCCGAGGCCCTGCGGCGGCGGCCCGAGGTCTCCGGGCTGCGTTATCCAGGGCTCCCCGACGACCCCGCGCACAAGGTCGCCGCCCAGCAGATGCGCCGCTACGGCTGCGTGGTCTCCTTCACGCTGCCCACGCGCGCGCGTGCCGAGCGTTTCCTCCAGGCGCTGCACCTGGTCGAGGACGCCACGAGCTTCGGCGGTGTGCGCTCCACGGCCGAACGCCGCGGCCGCTGGGGCAAAGACGCCGTCCCGGAGGGCTTCATCCGGATGTCCGTCGGCGCCGAGGATCCCGAGGACCTGGTGGCGGATGTGCTGCGGGCCCTGGACGAGTCCGCCGAGTGACCGGATCAGGAGCCGCCTGATCCGTCTGCGGGCGGTCCGAGCCTCCCCCCTCGTGGCTCGGACCGCCTTCGGTTCCGCGCGCTAAGAACCGCGCGAACAAGGCTAGTTGACTCTCTGTCAGTGTCCAATCACGGTAGCGACAGAGACCTATCGACTTATTTATAGTTGGTGCCTGCCTCGGGGGCCGGAGAAGGGCAGGGAGAGGGAAGGGCGTGCCATGGATCTGGCCTTGCTGCGCACGTTCGTCACCGTGCACCGGGCCGGCTCCTTCACCCGCGCCGCCGCCCTGCTGGGCCTCTCCCAGCCCGCCGTCACCTCCCAGATCCGCACCCTGGAGCGGCAGTTGGGCCGCCCCCTGTTCCTGCGGCAGGCCCGCGGAGTCACGCCCACGACGATCGGCGACGAACTCGCCCACAAGGCCGCGCCGCACCTCGACGCCCTGGTGGAGATAGCGGAGAGCGGCCTGGACGACGAGTCCTCGTTACGGACGCTGCATCTCGCCGGCCCGCCGGAGTTCACCGCCGAACGCGCGCTTCCCGTCCTGACGGAACTGACCGGCGACGACGGCCAGGGTTTCGCACTGCGCGCCTCCTTCGGCACCGCGGAGGAAACGCTGGAGGGGCTGGCCGCCGGACACCATGACCTGGCCATCAGCACGGTCCGGCCGCGCGGTGCCCTCCTGACCGCCACCGCCCTCTGCGACGAGGAGCACATGCTGGTCGCCGCCCCCCGCTGGGCCGAGCGGATCGGCCCCGGAGCGCTGCGCCTCAAGGGGGCGCCCGCCCTGGAGAACCTGCCGGTCGTCGAGGTCCACGAGTCGCTGCCGTTCGTCTCGCGCTACTGGGCCTCCGTCTTCGACTCGCGCCCGGCCGCCTCAGGCACGGTCATCGTCCCCGATCTGCGTGCGGTGCTCGCCTGTGCGATCGCGGGCGCCGGACTGGCGGTGCTGCCCCGCTATCTGTGCGCTCCCGGCCTCGAGCGGGGGGAGATCGTGACGCTGCACGACCCGGCGGTGCCACCGCTGCGCACGTACTTCCTGGCGGTGCGTACCGGAACGCTCGCCATGCCGCATGTCGCGCGGGCGCACGAGTGGCTTCTGCGGGCAGCCGCGAGCTGGGGATGAGATGAGCCCCTGTTCCCGGGTTTTACGCGGTGTGCTCGGGTGGTGGCGCTGTGGGATGTTTCACGTGGAACCAGCCGGGCCACATTTCTCCCATGACCGTCCGACCCGTGGTCAAGCGCACCGCCCGTGCCGTTCTTCTGGACGGTGACGACCTGATCCTGATCAAACGCACCAAGCCCGGTGTCGATCCCTACTGGGTCACTCCCGGTGGCGGGGTCGAGGCCGCGGACCCGACCGTCGTCGACGCCCTGCACCGCGAGGTGTACGAGGAACTCGGCGCCAAGATCACCGACGTCGTGCCCTGCTTCGTGGACACCGTGGAGCACATCGGCGAGGACGGCGGCGCGACCGGCGTGAAGGTCCAGCACTTCTTCGTCTGCCGGCTGGAGTCCATGGACCCGTCGCTGCGGCACGGCCCCGAAGTGGAGGAGCCGGCGGGCGAGTACGAGATCGTCCGTGTCCCGTTCACCCGGGTCGGCATCGCCTCCGTCCATCTCGTACCGCTGTCGCTGCGGCACTACCTGGACGGCAATATCGAGGGCGTCCGCGCCATGCACGCCCCCGACCTCGGATAGTCGGCCGGCGCCGGTCAGTTCCCGACGACGACCAGTTCCTCGACCGAGTCGTGCCGTATGCGGTCCGAGGGGACGCCGCTGTCCCGCAGGGCGTGGACCCCGCTGCGGATCATTCCGGGCGGTCCCGAGACGTAGGCGTCGTACTCGTTCCAGGGGCCGTACTCCCGTATGGCGTCGGGCAGCTGGAGATGGGCCAGCTGGTCGATGATCGCCCGCACGGAGAGCCACGGGTGGCTCTGCTGGAGCCTGAGCATGGTGTCGATGTCGTACAGGTCGTGGTCGGTGCGGGCGCCGTAGAACACCTCGACCTGACGGCGCCGGCCGTGCTCGGCCACGTCCTCGACGAGGGCCTTGATGGGTGCGATGCCGGTGCCGCCGCCCAGACAGAGCAGCCCGCTGTCGGTGGTGTGGTCGATGGTCATCGAGCCGACCGGCGGGCCAAGGCGTATGACGTCTCCTGGCCGGGCGCGATGCACCAGCGCGTTGGAGACCCAGCCGGCCGGAACGGCCTTCACGTGGAACGTGAGCAGGCCGTCCGAGCGGGGTGCCGAGGCGAAGGAGTAGTGCCGCCAGACCCGTGGCCACCAGGGCGTCTCCACGCTTGTGTACTGCCCGGCGAGGAAGGGGTAGGGCTGGTCCGGGCGGACGGTGAGGACCGCGACATCGGGGGTTCTGAGGTCGTGCGTGACGATCTCGGCGTGCCACCAGGCCGGGGCGCGCAGTTCGTCCGCCGCCGCGGCGTCGATCATCACCTGGGAGATCGTGGTGTAGGCCCGCACCCAGGCCGCCTCGATCTCGGGGTTCCAGATGGCGGAGGCGTACTTGCTGAGTGCGCCGATGAGGCATTCGCCCACGGCCGGATAATGCTCGGCGCGCGTGCCGTACTTCCGGTGTCCACGGCCCAGGTTCTGCAGGTACTCGACGAGGACCGGCTTGTTGTCGATGTGCTCGGCCGCGGTGAGCAATGCTTTCAGCAGCCGGTCCCGCTGGGTGTCCATCGCCGGCGGGAACATCGGGCGTAGTTCGGGATGGCGAACGAAGAGGAGCGCGTAGAAGTAGGAGGTGACCTTGTCGGCGACGGAGCCGATCTCGGTCATCGTGCCCCGGATGGCGAGGGCGTCCGGGGATGCCTGCTCGACGACGGGTGGAGCAGAGTGGTGGGTGGGCACGCGCTGCGGCTCGGTCGACGCGCCGGCCGGGTGTGCAGGCTCGGAGGTCGCAGCGGGATCGGGAATCGATGCGCTGGGCGGGGCCTGTGCGAGCGGCTGCGCGGGCTGCTCGACGGGAGCGGCAGAAGCGGGGTAGGTGGCGGGAGCGTCGGACGCGGGGCGGGCGGCGCCCTCCCGGGTCGGCCGGCCCACCGGGCGTACCACCGCGGGCCTGCGTCCCTCGGCCGTCTCCTGATCACCGCCCGGCGGCGGGGTCGAAGGCGTGTTGCGCGGCGTGAACCAGCCGCCTCCGCCCGCTATGCCGTTCTCCCCCGACGTGGTGGTCGGAGCGTCCATAGGTGCCCTCGCCTCGAACATCTCTCGGTCGGTCTGCGCACCTCCTCGGGAGGCGCATGCTTTCCCCCGGCGGGCGGCCAGCCGTAGCACTCTCCGCAGCATCCCATCCTGGCCGGATGCCGCGGCCGTTTACCCGGAAACGCGGGTCTTCGATCTCTTCGTCCCGTTAGGCTGCCTGCCCTGCTCTCGGCCCGCACGGGATGCGTGCACTCCATCCCGGACGTGAACCGGAGTCGACCCTACCGGCCGTCGCCATGCACACAAGTCCCCCCTTGCTTCCCCATGGAACGAGCAAGGGGCGAACCATGAACTCCCTCAACTACCGGACGTGTACACCAATTCATAGGCATCCCACAGATCACGGCCGGTGTAGGAGTATGTGGCGAGTCCGGCCAGATGCCGGTCCGCATTGACCGCAACAGAAACCGGTACGACAGCAAATAGTTCCCTGTCCGACAGCGAATCGCCGTACGCGACGCAGTCCGCACGGGTCACACCGAATTCCTGGCAGAGCCGGTCCGCGATGGTCACCTTGGCCGCGGCGTTGAGTACCCCCGCCGGGTCCACGGGCTCGGTGAAGGGCATGACAGGGAAGCGTGATCCGTAGGCCGCGTGTGCACCCCAGCCCAGGAGACGTTCCACGAAGAAGGAAGGCGAGAGGGACACCACCGCGCAGTAGTCCCCCGTGGCTCTGATCTCCGCCCAGACCTCACGAATCCGGGCCAGCCAAGGAGCCGCTTCGAAGGCCGCACTCACATGCACCTCGGTCAGCTCCGCCCACAGGTCGTACACCCGGGTCGCATACTCCGGCGGACCTATCCGTCCCTCCGCGATCTCCCGGTCCAGCGCCACCGTCTCCGCCTCCCTGCCCAACTGGCGGGAAATCTCCACGGGAGCGGTGCTGCCATGCAGCAAAGTGCCATCGAGGTCGAAGAGATGAAGTCTCGCCATGGCCTGAGGCTAGTGAGAGGCGCCACCGCGCCCCCCGATGTTTCACGTGAAACAGCCACGCCCGCCGACGACCTGTGCGAACGGCCACTACTTGGCCAAAAGCACCTGCGTCTGCATCGAAACAGGTGGACGTCAGGGGTGCCCGTCAGACAGCCTGACCTGCGTGCCGACTCCTTCCCTCACTGCTCTGCCCATCCGCCGTCTGACGCTCCGCGATCTCACCGCCTGCGCAGACTTGTCCGAAGATCGGGGGTGGCCACGCGAGGAACACAAGTGGGGCTTCCTGCTCACGGCCGGCAAGGGCTACGGCATCGACGATCCCGACGGAGGGCTCGTCGCCGCCTGCGTCGTCACGGAGTACGGCTCCTGGGAGCGGTCGGAGCTCGGCGCCATCGGCATGGTCCTGGTGGCCGAGCGTCACGCCCGCCGGGGTGTCGGGCGCCGACTGATGCAGCATGTCGTCGCGGCCATGGGAACCACACCGCTGACCCTGCACGCCACGCCGTACGGGCGCCCGCTCTACGAGGAACTGGGCTTCAAGGTCACGGGCCGGGCGGAGATGGTGACGGGGCACTTCGCCCCAGGCGGGCCGGAAAACGGGGTGGCGACCCGTGCTGCCACCGCGGAGGACCTGCCCTCGATCCTCCGTCTCGACGAGGAGGTGTTCGGCGTCGACCGTACTCCCCTCATCACCCGTCTGCCCGCCTTCGCCGATCAGCTGCGCGTGGCCGAGGACGGCGGCCGGATCACCGGCTACACGGCCGCGTGGCCCAACATGGACACGCATGTCGTCGGCCCGCTGATCGCCCGGGACACCGAGACGGCCAAGGCCCTCATCGCCTCGCTGGCAGCCCATACGGACCGCCCCCTGCGCACCGACATCGACGTTCGCCACGAGGAGCTGCTGGCCTGGGCCAAGGCGCGGGGGCTGGCTTCCGTGGCCTTCAACGCCGTCATGACCTACGGCGTCACGGACCTGCCGGGGGACTGGACGCGCCGGTTCGCGCCGCTGACGGTGGCCGCGGGCTGAGCGGTCGCACGGCAGACGCCGGCCCTCACCGCTCCAGGGGCGGCGGGGGCCGGCGATGTCATGCCGCGGGCCGTGCGGTCAGGCGAGCGCCTGGACGGACGCGGCGGCGAAGCCGTGGTCCTGGTCCGGGGCACCGCCGCCGACGCCGATCGCGCCGATCAGTCGGCCGTCCCGGTGGACGGGGAGACCGCCCGCGATGAAGAGCAGGGGCCGGTCGAGGGCCGTGGGCAGCGTGTGGAAGAGGCCGCCGGGCTGGACGGCGTCCACGAGGTCGGCGGTGGCCGCGTTCAGCTGGAGCGCGGTGTAGGCCTTGCGGGTGCTGGTCTCGCCGGAGATCAGCACGGCCCGGTCGTCCCGGCGGAAGGCGAGCAGGTGGCCGCCTGCGTCCAGAACGGTGACGCTGACGGTGACGCCGGCCTCCTCGGCCGCGCGCCGGGCCGTGGCGACGAGCAGCTCGGCGTCCTCGACGGTGAGCGGGGCGACGGCGGTGGTGCTCATGGAGCGTTCTCCTTGGTGCGGTGTGTGCGTGAGGTGAGGGGGTGCCGCACGGGCCGGGGGCAGCCTGCGCCCCAGCGGTCCGGATGACGGTCGGGTACGGGTGGTGATGCCCCGCGGTCGCAGCGGGCTCAGTGGTGGACGGCGGTCCGCTGCCCGGCGGGGCTTCCGGAGGCCACCACGGCGCCCTCTCCGATGTCCCGGCGCTCCAGGGCGGCCGAGAGGACGGCGAGGACCAAGGCGGCCGCGGCGAGGGCGGCGCCGACCCAGTTGGGGGCGGTGTAGCCGAAGCCGGCCGCGATCACCATGCCGCCGAGCCAGGCGGAGAGGGCGTTGCCCAGGTTGAAGGCGCCGATGTTCACGGCCGAGGCGAGCGTCGGGGCGCCGTGGGCCTGGTCGAGGACGCGCTTCTGCAGCGGCGGGACGGTCGCGAAGCCGAGGGCGCCGATCAGGGCGATGGTCACGGCGGCGGCGATCTTGTTGTGCGCGGTGAGCGTGAACAGCGCGAGGACGGCGGCCAGGGCGCCCAGGGAGACGTACAGCATCGGCATCAGCGCGCGGTCGGCGAACGTGCCGCCGATGAGGTTGCCGCCGACCATGCCGAGGCCGAACAGGACCAGCAGCCAGGTGACGGACCCGTCGGCGAAGCCGGCGATGTGGGTCATCATCGGCGCGATGTAGGTGATGGCCGCGAAGACACCGCCGAAGCCGAGCACGGTCATCGCCATGGCGAGCAGGACCTGGGCGTTCTTCAAGGCGGCCAGTTCATGGCGCAGGTGCACTCCTTCGGGCCTGGGCATCTCGGGCACCAGCCTGGCGATGCCGGCCAGGCCGACGACACCGAGGGCGGCGACGATGCCGAAGGTGACGCGCCAGCCGACGTGCTGCCCGATGAGCGTGCCCAGCGGGACGCCGACGACATTGGCGACGGTCAGGCCCGTGAACATCATCGCGATGGCGCCGGCCCTCTTGTCGGGAGCCACCAGCTCGGCCGCGACGACCGAGCCGATGCCGAAGAAGGCACCGTGGGCGAGAGAGGCGATCACCCGTCCGATCAGCATGATCGCGAAGGTGGGGGCCATGGCGGAGATCAGGTTTCCGGCGATGAACAGGCCCATCAGCAGCATCAGCATCCGCTTGCGCGAGACCTTGGTACCGAGCACGGTCATCAGCGGGGCACCGATCACCACGCCGAGGGCGTATCCCGTCACGAGCAGGCCCGCTGTGGGGATGGAGACCCCGAAGTCTCCGGCGACCTCGGGCAGCAGACCCATGATCACGAACTCGGTCGTTCCGATTCCGAAGGCCCCGATCGCGAGGGCCAGAAGCGCGAGAGGCATGTGGGGATACACCTTCCCAGACGATTGCAGGAGCGCTTTGCGTGCGTCCACAATAGTTGCAGACGCGGGCTAAGTGCAATCGCCGACTATTGCGGGAGTGCTCTACCCTGGATCCAGCCGCTCCGGGACGGAGGAAAACGCCAAATGACAGCGACGGACCCCGCGCTCACCGCCCTCGCTCAGGGCTGGTCCGCCCTCGCCCTCCTGCACGGGAGGATCGAGGCGCACATCGAGCGCGCCCTGCAGACCGGGCACGACCTGAGCGTGCGCGAGTACTCCCTGCTCGACGTGCTCAGCCGGCAGCACGAGGGCGAAGGCGGCCATCTGCAGATGAAGCAGGTCGCCGACGCGGTCGTGCTCAGCCAGAGCGCCACCACGCGACTGGTGACCCGCCTGGAGGACCGCGGTCTGCTGGAGCGCTACCTGTGCCCCACCGACCGTCGCGGCATCTACACCAACGTCACCGAGGCGGGTATGCGGCTGTTGGAGGAGGCGCGGCCCACCAATGACGCCGCCCTGCGCGAGGCGCTGGACGAGGCGGCCAGGAACCCCGAACTGGCCCCGCTGGTACGCGTCGTGGAGTCCCTGAACGTGCCCGCATAGGGTGCGAGTATGGGAGATCTTGAAATACGCGGTGCGACCGCGGACGATCTGCCGGCGATCGTTGCCATGCTCGCCGACGATCCACTGGGTGCCCAGCGCGAGTCACCCGACAACCTGACGCCCTACCTCGCGGCGCTGGACCGGCTGAACGCGGACCCGAACCAGCAGCTCGTCGTGGCGGTGCGGGAGGGCCGAGTCATCGGTACCCTCCAGCTGACGCTCATCCCCGGGCTCTCCCGCAAGGGAGCGACCCGCTCGATCATCGAGGCCGTCCGCATCCACGCCGACGAACGCGGCAGCGGCCTGGGTACCCAGCTCATCGAGTGGGCTGTCGAGGAATCCCGGCGCCAGAACTGCCAGTTGGTGCAGCTGACCTCCGACAGCAGCCGCACCGACGCCCACCGTTTCTACGAGCGCCTCGGCTTCACCGCCTCGCACGTGGGGTTCAAGCTCCAGCTCTGAAAGAACGGCCGTGGGGTGGGTGTTTCACGTGAAACGCCCACCCCACGGCCGACAAGCCGCCTACTCCGCGATCCCCCGCCAGCCCTTCGGAGCCACCCCGCCGGGCACTCCGGCCCCCTCCTCGTAGGGCTGCCGTGTGAACACGAACGACCCGAGGTCCAGATGGATCACGGACCCGTCCGGGCGGCGGACGGGCCGGAGCAGCTCTCCGGCGTAGTAACCCTCCAGGCCCGTCCACGTCCCGTCTCCGTTCGAACGGAAGCGGGCCCGGCGACCGCCACCGGCCAGCGGTCCCAGTGCGAGAAGCCCGCCGGCCATCACCCGCAGGGCGAACGCGTGCGTCCCCCAGTACCACTGCCCCGCCAACTCCAGGACGTCCGGGTCGACTTCACGCAGCGGGCGCCACGGCTCGGGGATGCGTGGCTCCGCCTCCGCGACGATACGGACGAGATCGGCGCCCACCGCACCCAGCAGCGGGCCACTGGTGCAGTTGGCCAGCACCACCGCCGCCACGTCGTCCTCCACGCTGATGGTGAGGTTCGCGAGGAAGCCGGGCAGCGAGCCGGAGTGCCCGACGAGGAGCCTGCCGTCCCGCTGCTGGACCTGCATGCCGAGGCCATAGGTCGCCCCGTCCACCACGTCCGCGGCCTCGGCCGGCGCCGCGGGCGTCCGCATCTCGCGCACCGACTCCGCGCTCAGCACCCGGTCGTCCCCCCTCGCCAGGAAGGCGGCGAACCGCGCGAGGTCCCCGGTGGTGGACCACAGCTGGCCGGCGGGGGCCATCCGGCCGAGATCCTCCAGCGGTTCGGGCAGCAGCGCGTCGGCCCAGGGATGCACCGCCCAGCCGCCCGCATGCGGCGCCTGCGGCTGGGCGCTGGTGCGATGGAGGCCGAGGGGTTCGAGCACCTCGCTGCGCAACACCTCCCCCCAGGGGGCGCGCCGAAGCTCCTCCACCAGTGCGCCGAGCAGGGTGTAGCCGGGATTGGAGTAGTGGTGGCGTCGGCCGACGGGGTGCAGGAGGGGCTGCTCGCCGAGGACGTCGCTCAGCTCGGGGCGCAGTGAGCCCGGGGTCCGCTCCCACCAGGGCGCGGGCGACTCGGCGGCCAACCCGGCGGTGTGTGCGAGCAGTTCGGCGATCGTCGCCTCGCCGGCTCCGGTACCCGGCAGATACTTCTCCAGGGGATCACCGAGATCGAGCACGCCCTCGTCGCGCAGCCGCAGCACCAGTACGGCGGTGAACGTCTTGGTGATCGACCCAATCCGGTACTGCACGTTCTCGTCCGGCCCGTGCCCGTCCACCGAAGTGCGCGACCCGTGCCAGACGGCCCGCCCGTCCCGCACGACCGCGGCGACCAGCGAGGGCGCCCGTCCTTCGGCCTGCGCGACGGCGATCCGGTGCAGCAATGCCCGCCGGGTGCCCGGAAGCAGCTCTTCTTGCGATGTCGTCATGGGCCCAGTCCATCCGCTGGGGCGCCATGCGTCGAGTTCATTTGCCCGGCAGTCCGGCCGGGTCAGGTCTGGGCCATGTCCACGAAGCGGGAGTAGTGACCCTGGAAAGCGACGGTGATCGTCGCCGTGGGGCCGTTACGGTGCTTGCCCACGATGATGTCCGCCTCGCCCGCTCGCGGTGACTCCTTCTCGTAGGCGTCCTCGCGGTGCAGCAGGATGACCATGTCGGCGTCCTGCTCGATGGAGCCGGACTCACGCAGGTCGGACACCATCGGCTTCTTGTCCGTGCGCTGCTCGGGACCACGGTTGAGCTGCGACAGCGCGATCACCGGTACCTCCAGCTCCTTGGCCAGCAGCTTGAGGTTACGGGACATGTCCGAGACCTCCTGCTGACGGCTCTCGGAGCGCTTGGAACCACCGGACTGCATCAGCTGCAGATAGTCGATGATCACGAGCTTGATGTCGTTGCGCTGCTTCAGCCGGCGGCACTTCGCGCGGATCTCCATCATCGACAGGTTCGGGGAGTCGTCGATGTAGAGCGGCGCGGAGGAGACCTCGGGCATCCGGCGCGCCAGGCGGGTCCAGTCCTCGTCCGTCATGGTGCCCGAGCGCATGTGGTGCAGGGCCACGCGCGCCTCGGCCGACAGCAGACGCATCGCGATCTCGTTGCGCCCCATTTCGAGGGAGAAGATGACGCTGGCCAGATTGTGCTTGATCGACGCCGCGCGCGCGAAGTCCAGCGCGAGCGTGGACTTACCCATGGCGGGACGGGCCGCGATGACGATCATCTGGCCCGGGTGCAGGCCGTTGGTCAGCGAGTCCAGGTCCGTGAAGCCCGTGGGCACACCGGTCATCTCGCCGCTGCGCGAGCCGATCGCCTCGATCTCGTCGAGGGCGCCCTCCATGATGTCGCCGAGCGGCAGATAGTCCTCGCTGGTGCGCTGCTCGGTGACCGCGTAGATCTCGGCCTGGGCGCGGTTGACGATCTCGTCGACGTCGTCGTCGGCCGCGTATCCCATCTGCGTGATACGGGTGCCTGCCTCGACCAGGCGGCGCAGGACCGCTCGCTCGTGGACGATCTCGGCGTAGTACTCGGCGTTCGCCGCCGTCGGCACCGTCTGGACGAGGGTGTGGAGGTACGACGCGCCGCCGACCTTGTTGATCTCGCCGCGCTTGGTGAGTTCGGCGGCGATGGTGATGGGGTCGGCCGGCTCGCCCTTGGCGTAGACGTCGAGGATCGCCTGGTAGATCGTCTCGTGCGCGGGCTTGTAGAAGTCGTGGCCTTTGAGGACCTCGACGACGTCGGCGATGGCGTCCTTGGACAGCAGCATGCCGCCCAGCACGGACTGCTCGGCGTCCAGGTCCTGCGGCGGCACTCGCTCGAAGGAGGAACCGCCTTCCCAGTCGCCGTTCTCCCGGCCCCGGTCGTGCTGTTCGTCACGGCCCCGGCCGCCGTCGCTTCGGCGGCGGGAGGCGGGCAGACGATCGCTGGGTCCGCTGTCGGCCCACGGATCGTCCAAGGGCTCGGAAATGCTCACCGAGCCACCTCCTCCCGTCCGCACGGCGGACCTCGCCGTGCCCTCTGTTGTACGGCACGACACTGACAATTGAGAGGCCCAACTCCGGTTCTGGCGCGTCGGTTTTGTGACGTTTCCCGGGCCGAGGGAAGAAGCGGGCGCCGGACAACCGTAGGCCTGTCGGCACCGTCAGCCAATCTGGTTATCCACAGGCCATGTGGACGACGGCCCGGATGCTGTGGAGAACCCACCGAAACCTGTGCACGACCCGGTGGACAGCCTTGTGAACAAGCCCTCGATCGCGTCGAGCACAGCGCTTTGACCTGCACCTTTACCGTCCACGGGCTGTGCAGAAGAAAAACTTCCCCAGTCGGACCAAGATCGCCTCGAACGGTGCGCTCATGTGCACGGGTCGAGATCGAAAGTAAGGGTCAGTCAGCAATTGCATCTCTTACCTGTGGACGATTAGATTAGTGCTCATGACACAGGCTCCAGCGATCCCCCGGGCGACCCCCCGCCGGCACGACCGAGAGATCATCGCGCTGGCCGTCCCGGCCTTCGGCGCACTCGTCGCGGAGCCCCTGTTCGTCATGGCCGACAGCGCCATCGTCGGCCACCTCGGGACCGCCCAGCTCGCCGGTCTGGGCGTGGCCTCGGCTCTCCTCACCACCGCCGTGAGCGTCTTCGTCTTCCTCGCCTACGCCACCACGGCCGCCGTGGCCCGGCGCGTCGGCTCCGGCGATCTCCAGGCAGCCATCCGCCAGGGCATGGACGGCATCTGGCTCGCCCTGCTCCTCGGCGTGGCAGTCATCGCCCTCGTCCTCCCGCTGGCCCCGGACATCGTGGACCTCTTCGGCGCCTCCGCCACCGCTGCCCCCTACGCCACGACGTATCTGCGCATCTCCGCACTCGGCATCCCGGCCATGCTGATCCTCCTCGCCGCCACCGGCGTGCTGCGCGGCCTGCAGGACACCAGGACCCCGCTGTACGTCGCTGTCGCAGGCTTCGTCGCCAACGCCGCACTCAACGCGGGACTCGTCTACGGCGCCGGACTCGGTATCGCCGGTTCCGCCTGGGGCACCGTCATCGCACAGTGCGGTATGGCGGCCGTCTACCTGGCCGTGGTCGTGCGGGGGGCCCGCAAGCACGGAGCCTCCCTGCGCCCGGACGCCTCCGGCATCCGGGCCTCGGCACAGGCCGGAGTTCCCCTGCTCGTCCGCACGTTGTCGCTGCGGGCGATTCTCGTGATCGCCACGGCTGTCGCGGCACGCCTCGGTGACGCCGACATCGCCGCCCACCAGATCATCCTGTCCCTGTGGAGCCTGCTGGCCTTCGCCCTCGACGCGATCGCGATCGCCGGACAGGCCATCATCGGCCGTTACCTTGGCGCGAACGACGCCCACGGCGCCCGTGACGCCTGCCGCCGCATGGTCCAGTGGGGCATAGCCGCCGGTGTCGTACTGGGCCTCCTCGTGGTGGCCGCCCGGCCGCTCTTCCTCCCGCTGTTCACCAGCGACTCCGTGGTGAAGGACACGGCACTGCCGGCGCTGCTGATGGTTGCCCTCTCCCAGCCCGTCTGCGGGATCGTCTTCGTGCTGGACGGTGTCCTGATGGGCGCCGGGGACGGGCCGTATCTGGCCTGGGCGATGGTGGCGACCTTGGCCGTGTTCGCCCCGGTGGCGCTGCTCGTCCTCACGCTGGGCGGGGGCCTCACGGCACTCTGGGCGGCCATGACGCTCATGATGACGGTCAGAATGCTGACCCTCTGGCTCCGCGCCCGCTCGGGCCGCTGGATCGTGACAGGCGCGACGCGCTGACCGTTTCACGTGAAACATGCAGCGCCCGGCGCGCAGCCGTACCGACACCGAACGCGAAGAGGGGCCGCCTCGTAGGAGGCGGCCCCTCTCAGCTGCTCAAGACGAGCGCAGCGTCACGCCGCGACGACCTCGATGTTGACCTTGGCGGCCACCTCGGGGTGCAGACGCACGGACGTCTCGTGGGCGCCCAGGGTCTTGATCGGCGCGCCGAGCTCGATGCGGCGCTTGTCGACCTCGGGGCCACCGGAAGCCTTGATCGCGGAAGCGATGTCGGCCGGGGTGACGGAACCGAAGAGACGGCCGGAGTCGCCGGAGCGAACAGCCAGGCGCACCTTGACGCCCTCGAGCTGGGCCTTCACAGCGTTGGCCTGCTCGATGGTCTGGATCTCGTGGATCTTACGAGCACGACGGATCTGCTCGACGTCCTTCTCGCCACCCTTGGTCCAGCGGATAGCGAACTTCCGCGGGATGAGGTAGTTGCGAGCGTAGCCGTCCTTGACGTCGACGACGTCGCCGGCGGCACCGAGGCCGGAGACCTCGTGGGTGAGGATGATCTTCATGTGTCGGTCACCCTTCCCTTAGCGCGCGGTGGACGTGTAGGGCAGCAGCGCCATCTCACGGCTGTTCTTGACGGCCGTGGCGACGTCACGCTGGTGCTGCGTGCAGTTGCCGGTCACGCGGCGGGCACGGATCTTGCCGCGGTCGGAAATGAACTTCCGCAGCATGTTCGTGTCCTTGTAGTCCACGTACGTGACCTTGTCCTTGCAGAAAGCGCAGACCTTCTTCTTAGGCTTGCGCACAGGCGGCTTCGCCATGGTGTTTCTCCTGTGTGATCAAGAAGTGGGGATGCGAGCCCTAGAAGGGGGGCTCGTCCGAGTAGCCGCCACCGCCGCCGCTGGAGCCTCCGCCCCAGCCGCCGCCGCCCTGGTTGCCACCGGCGGGTGCGCCGGACGCCCACGGGTCGTCGGCAGGAGCGCCGCCCTGCTGGCCGCCACCGGGGCCACCGCCCCAGCCGCCGCCACCCTGGCCGCCACCGCCGCCGTAACCACCCTGGCCACCGCGAGCGCCACCGGCGGCGGTCTTGGTGACCTTGGCCGTGGCGTTGCGCAGGCTGGCGCCGACTTCCTCGACGTCCAGCTCGTAGACCGTGCGCTTGACGCCCTCACGGTCCTCGTAGGACCGCTGCTTCAGCCGGCCCTGCACGATGACGCGCATGCCTCGCTGGAGCGACTCGGCGACGTTCTCCGCCGCCTGCCGCCAGACCGAGCACGTGAGGAAGAGGCTCTCGCCGTCCTTCCACTCGTTCGTCTGGCGGTCGAAGGTGCGGGGAGTGGACGCGACGCGGAACTTCGCGACCGCCGCACCGGACGGGGTGAAGCGCAGCTCGGGGTCATCGACAAGGTTGCCGACGACCGTGATGACGGTCTCGCCTGCCATGGGGGAACCTCTCGGCGGGTTTGCTGCTCTGGCTGCTTGTTGCTGCTACTCGAATCCCGAGATCAGCTGAGCGGGAAAGCTCAGTGGGTCTCGGGGCGGAGGACCTTGGTCCGGAGGACCGACTCGTTCAGGTTCATCTGGCGGTCGAGCTCCTTCACGACCGCAGGCTCGGCCTGCAGGTCGATGACCGAGTAGATGCCCTCGGGCTTCTTCTTGATCTCGTACGCGAGACGACGACGGCCCCAGGTGTCGACCTTCTCCACCTTGCCGTTGCCCTCACGGACGACGGAGAGGAAGTTCTCGATCAGGGGGGCGACAGCGCGCTCCTCCAGATCGGGGTCGAGGATGACCATCACCTCGTAGTGACGCATGTGGAACCCACCTCCTTTGGACTCAGCGGCCACGGTCGTTCCGTGGCAGGAGGGTTGTGATGCGTACGCAACGGTATCGGCCACCACTGACAATCGGGGGCTCCTCGGGGAATCCCCGCAGCGGCCTGGGCAGACACCGGTGCAGACGGTACAGACTACCTGCACACGTGCTTCCGGTTGAAATCCGGCGGCGGGGGCCCTTCAATCTGTACACATCGGGTGTGTATGGCGCTACAGTGCGCCGCGATCCGCAGGAGGTGCCCCATGGCACAGCAGGCATTGCGACCCAACACCGCCGGATCCTTCTTCGCCACAGACGGCAAGCCTCATCCGCTCCAGGACACCCTGACGGTGGCGACGCTGGTCCTGGGCCTGGTCGCCTTCATCACGTCCTTCTTCCACGGCCTCCACCTGCTCTCGTCCTGGACGGGCCTGCTGGGGATCATCACCGGCCTGTACGGGCAGTGGATCTCGGAGACCACACGGGAGCGGACCGGTCTGATCCTGGGTCTCGGTGCCTCCGGAGTCGGCTTCATGCTCGGCATGGCGAACGGCGGACTGTTCGGCGGCCTCATCGGCTGACCCGTCCGGCCGTCGGTCCGGCACCTTCCCCGACACCGTGAAAACGCCTCGGCGGCCAGAAGCCGGGGCGAAGGTGCCGTACGCCCCAGTCGGGGTGCTCGCACGGCGCAGTAGGCTTCGGCGCGAGAGCCGGAGCCCCTGAACCCATGGGGACACACCAGCCCGAGGAGCGCCCCGACATGAGCCTGACCCTGAGGACCATCAGCCGCGAGCAGCATCTGGCCTACATCCAGAGCCTGCCGGCGGCGAGCCACATGCAGGTCCCGGCCTGGGCCGATGTGAAGGCGGAGTGGCGCTCGGAGCACCTCGGCTGGTTCGACGAGCGCACCGGCGAGATGGTCGGTGCCGGTCTGGTCCTCTACCGTCAGCTGCCCAAGATCAAGCGCTACCTCGCCTACCTCCCCGAGGGCCCGGTCATCAACTGGTTCGCGCCGAACCTGGACGACTGGATCCAGCCGATGCTGGCGCACCTCAAGCAGCAGGGCGCCTTCTCCGTGAAGATGGGCCCGCCGGTGATCATCCGCCGCTGGAACGCGGAGACCATCAAGCGGGGCATCCAGAGCCAGGACGTGAAGCGCCTGCGCGACATGGAGGCCGACTTCATCGAGCCGCGCGCCTTCGAGGTGGCCGACAAGCTGCGCCGTATGGGCTGGCAGCAGGGCGAGGACGGCGGGGCCGGCTTCGGCGACGTGCAGCCGCGCTACGTCTTCCAGGTGCCGCTGGCCAACCGCTCCCTGGAAGAGGTCCACAAGAACTTCAACCAGCTGTGGCGCCGCAACATCAAGAAGGCCGAGAAGGCCGGCGTCGAGGTCGTCCAGGGTGGCTACCAGGACCTCGCCGAGTGGCAGCGGCTGTACGAGATCACGGCCGTGCGCGACCACTTCCGGCCCCGCCCGCTGTCGTACTTCCAGCGCATGTGGACGGCCCTCAACACCGAGGACCCCAACCGGATGCGGCTGTACTTCGCCCGCCACAACGGCGTGAACCTGTCCGCCGCGACCATGCTGATCGTCGGCGGGCACGTCTGGTACTCCTACGGTGCCTCCGACAACATCGGCCGTGAGGTCCGGCCCTCGAACGCGATGCAGTGGCGGATGCTGCGGGACGCCTACGCGCTCGGCGCCACCGTCTACGACCTGCGCGGCATCTCCGACTCGCTGGACGAGACGGATCACCTGTTCGGCCTGATCCAGTTCAAGGTCGGCACGGGCGGGCAGGCCGCCGAGTACCTGGGCGAATGGGACTTCCCGCTGAACAAGCTGCTCCACAAGGCGCTCGACATCTACATGTCGCGCCGCTGAGCCGCGGGCGTTTGATTCCATAGGCTTCACAGCTTTCGCACCTCTGACACACCGCAGCCACGAGAAAGGTTCCAGGTCCGGCCATGGCGCTCACGCTCTACGTCGACACCGCGCGCTGGCGGGCGCACCACAAGCACGTGCAGGAGCAGTTCCCTGGGCTCGTCCCGGTCTGCAAGGGCAACGGCTACGGCTTCGGACACGAACGACTGGCCGAGGAGGCCACGCGCCTGGGCGCGGACATCCTCGCCGTCGGCACCACGTACGAGGCCGCGCGCATCAAGGACTTCTTCAGCGGTGACCTGCTGGTGCTGACGCCGTACCGGCGCGGTGAGGAACCGGTCCCGCTGCCGGACCGGGTGGTCCGGTCGGTGTCGTCGATCGACGGCGTGTACGGCCTCGTGGGCGCCCGTGTCGTCATCGAGGTGATGTCCTCGATGAAGCGGCACGGCATCAGCGAGCAGGACCTGCCGCAGCTGCACGCCGCCATAGAGAACGTCCGGCTGGAGGGCTTCGCCATCCACCTGCCGCTGGACCGCACCGACGGCTCGGACGCCGTCGAGGAGGTCATCGGCTGGATGGACCGGCTGCGGGCGGCCCGGCTGCCGCTGCACACCATGTTCGTCAGCCACCTCAAGGCCGAGGAACTCGCCCGGCTCCAGCAGCAGTTCCCGCAGACCCGGTTCCGCGCCCGCATCGGCACCCGCCTGTGGCTGGGGGACCACGAGGCGACCGAGTACCGCGGCGCCGTCCTTGACGTCACGCGCGTGGCCAAGGGCGACCGCTTCGGCTACCGGCAGCAGAAGGCGGCCTCGGACGGCTTCCTGGTGGTCGTGGCGGGCGGTACGTCGCACGGGGTGGGCCTGGAGGCCCCGAAGGCCCTGCACGGCGTCATGCCGCGCGCCAAGGGCGTCGCACGGGCCGGCCTCGCCACGGTGAACCGGAACCTTTCTCCGTTCGTCTGGGGCGGCAAGCAGCGCTGGTTCGCCGAGCCGCCGCACATGCAGGTGTCGATCCTGTTCGTCCCGTCGGACGCCCCCGAGCCGACGGTCGGTGACGAGCTGGTGGCCCATCTGCGGCACACCACCACGCAGTTCGACCGGATCGTGGACCGCTAGTCCGGGCTGCCGATCCGGGCTGCCGAGGCGAAAGGCCGTACACGATGTTCGCGTACGGCCTTCTTCATGCCCACCGGGGCCCCGACGGTGTGCCGAGGGGGCACCCGACAGGGTGTTCGCTCAGAGCGAACGGTCCTCGTAGGATGGCGGCTCCGGCCTTCCCCAGATCACCTGAGGAGCGTCGAAGTGGGCCGCGTGCCGCGGGGGATGGGCCGCCCCACCGAGCACGAAGACGTCCTCCGCGCCGTCGAGCACCCCGCCCGAGGGGTCGTCGTCGCCTGACCGGCGCACCACGTCCCGCTCGGGCATGAGGATGTCCCGTACGACGACGGCGCACAGGTACAGCGTGCCCAGCAGGTGCAACGCGATCGCCCACTGGTAGCCCTGCGTCGGCAGCCCCTTGTGAGCGTCTCCGCTGGTCGTGTAGGCGAGGTACATCCAGATGCCCAGGAAGTACGCGACCTCGCACGCCTGCCAGATCAGGAAGTCCCGCCACTTGGGCCGGGCGAGAACGGCCAGCGGCACCAGCCACAGGACGTACTGCGGGGAGTAGACCTTGTTGGTGACGATGAAGGCCGCCACCATCAGGAACGCGAGCTGGGCGAAGCGCGGCCGGCGCGGGGCGGTGAGCGTGAGGGCCGCGATCCCCAGGAAGCACAGCACCACCAGCACGGTGGCGGCGGTGTTCACGAAGTCCGTGGTGGGCGGGTTGCTGGAGTTCTGCGCCCAGATCAGCCAGAAAGAACCGAAATCGACACCCCGGTCATGGCTGAACGTGTAGAACTTCGACCAGCCCTGGAACGCGAAGAGCATCACCGGCAGGTTCACGACGAGCCAGGCGACGACGGCTCCGCCCACGGCCTGGAAGAACTCCCGCCACTTGCCGGCCCGCCAGCACAGCACGAGCAGCGGGCCGAGCAGAAAGACCGGATAGAGCTTGGCGGCCGTCGCCAGCCCCAGGAGGACTCCGAAGGCAAGGGCACGGCCCCGCGACCACATCAGCATCGCGGCGGCCGTCAGAGCCACCGCCAGCAGGTCCCAGTTGATGGTGGCCGTGAGGGCGAAGGCGGGCGCCAGAGCGACCAGCAGGCCGTCCCAGGGGCGCCGGCGGTGGGTGCGGGCCACACAGACGGCGATGGCGGCCGCACAGGCCATCAGCATCCCGGCGTTGACGAACCAGTACCACTGCTCCTGGTGCTGGATGGTGCCGCTGCCGGGCGTGAGCCAGGCGGCCACCTCCATGAACACACCGGTCAGCACCGGGTATTCGAGGTAGTCCATGTCGCCCGGGAGCTTGTCGAAATACGGCACCAGCCCGTCGGCGAAGCCACGCCCCTGGTAGAGGTGCGGGATGTCCGAGTAGCAGGCGTGCGTGTACTGCGAGCTCGCGCCGAAGAACCAGGCGCTGTGATAGCAGGGCGCCTTCTGGACGAGGCCGAGCGCGAACATGCCGATCGCGACGAGCGCGACGACCCGTACGGGGGTCCACCAGGTCGTCCCGAGCAGGGCGCGCCGCCCGATGGGCCCACCGATCAGCTCACTCCCGGCCGCGGCGACCTCGTCCTCCCTGGTCGGCCGCACCGGCTCCGCACCGGCAGGCCGCACGGGCTCGGGCTCGTGCACGCTCGCGGGTGTCATCTCTGCACTGGGCATGGGCCACATCCTGCCGTACCTGTCCAGGAGTACGCCGAGGGCCGCCGTACCTCGTGGGTACGGCGGCCCTCGTTTCACGTGAAACACCCTTGGCGGGCGATATGACCGCCAATCGGTCAGACTGCCTGGCTAGCCAGTCGGACCTGCGAAGATTCCTCCATTGCCATTGCCTCTGCTGCTGCCGGTACTGGTGGTGTCGGTGGCTGTAGGCGTGGGCGACGTTCCGCCGGTCGTGCCACCGTTCCCCGTGCCGCCGCTGGTGTCACACTTGTTGCCCCAGCCGAACTGGCAGGAGTCGCTCGGCGTCGGAGACGGGAGCGTAGCCGTGTCGCTCGGCGTCGGGCTCGGCGAGTCGGCCGGCGTCTGGCTCGGCGTGACGGTGACCGACGGGGTCGGGGAAGGCGCACCCGCCTCGTCCTGGACCTTGCCGATCTCGGTGGCTTCCGGGAAGCCCAGGTCGTTGCTCCCCTGCAGCGCGACCTTCATGTACTCGGTCCACACCGACGTCGGGATGTCACCGCCATGGATCGACGCGACGCCGGCCGTGCCGTTCATGGAGAGCAGCTCGTGGTCCTTCGGGTTCTCACGGAACATCGCCACCGAGGTGGACAACTGCTTGGTGTAGCCCACGAACCAGGCCGACTTGTTGCTGTCGGTGGTACCGGTCTTGCCCGCCGCCGTACGGCCCAGGGCCTTGGCGTTCTGACCCGTACCGTTCTGGATGACGTTCTGCAGGACGTCCGTGACGTTGTCGGCGATGTTCGGGTCCATCGCCGGCTTGCGCTTGGGCTTCTCGAAGCCGGGCAGGTCCTGGCCGTCCTTCTTGAGGCGGGTCACCGAGTACGGATCCGCCTGCTTGCCCGACGCCGCGAAGGTCGCGTAGGCGTCGGCCATGCGGATCGCGCTGGGAGTGGACGTACCGATGGCGAACGACGGGTTGAGGTCCTTCGACATGCTCTGGTCGAGGATGCCGGTCGAGCGGGCGACGTCCCGGACCTTCGACATCCCCACGTCCATGCCGAGCTGGACGAACGGCGTGTTGATGGACTGCTCCATCGCCTTGCGCAGGGTGATGTAGCCCCAGCGGTGGTCACTCTCGTTGCGCTGGTAGAAGGGCGAGCCGTCCTTCTTCAGGACGGTGCTGCCGTCCTGGTTCAGGACCTTGAGCTTGTCGTTGCCGTTGTACTTGCTCAGCGGCGAGAGTCCCTCGGGTGCGGTCTTGTACGTCCCGTACTCCATGGCCGCGGCCAGCACGAACGGCTTCCACGTCGAACCGACGGGGACACCCGAGGTGTCGGCGTTGTTGGTGAAGTGCCCGTTCTCGTAGCCGTCACCGCCGTAGAGGGCGACGATCGCGCCGTCGTTGGGCACCACCGACGCCGCGCCGAACTGGACGTACTTGTCCAGGTCGCGGTGCTTCGGGTCGAGGCGCGACTTCTGGATCTTCTTCACGGCCGCGGTCAGGGCGGTGACCTTCTTCTTCTGGAAGGTCGTGTAGATCTGGTAGCCGCCCCGGTCGAAGTCCGCCTCCGTGATGTGGGAGTGGTTCAGGACGTACTTCTTCGCCGTGTCGGCGAGGTAGCTGATCTGGCCGGTCATGCCCTTGGTCGCCTTGCGGCCCTGGGGCACGGGGTACTCCTTGATGGCCTCCTGGTACTGGACGTCGGTGAGGTGCTTGTCCTTGTGCATCTCGCCGAGGATCCAGGACCAGCGGTCCTTCGAGCGCTTGGTGTTGGCCTTCTGGGTCGCCGACTTGTCCAGATCCGGGTTGCCCGCCGGGTCGTAGTACGTCGGGCCCTTCAGCAGCGCCGCGAGGACGGCGCACTGGCTCGGCGTGAGCTTGACCGCGTCCACGCCGTAGTAGGTCTGGGCGGCGGCCTGGATGCCGTAGGCACCGCGGCCGTAGTACGAGGTGTTCAGATACCCCTGGAGGATCTGCGGCTTCGAGAGCTTGGCACCCACCTTTATGGAGATGAACATCTCGCGGAACTTGCGGGTGACGGTCTGGTCCTGGCTCAGGTAGGTGTTCTTGACGAACTGCTGGGTGATGGTCGAACCACCCTGCGTCTGACCGCCTCGCGCCATGTTGGCCAGGGCTCGGACGATACCCATGGGGTCGACACCCGAGTCCTGGTAGAAGCTCTTGTTCTCGGCCGAGATCACCGCGTACTGCATGGCCTCGGGGATCTTGTCGATGGTGACGTTCTGGCGGTTGACTCCGGTGCCGGTGGCCACCATCTGAGTGTTGTCGGCCCAGTAGTAGACGTTGTTCTGCGACTGGGCGGCGATGTTCTCGCTGGGGATCTGCACCATCGCGAAGCCGATGCCGACCATGGCGACGAGACCGCCGACGAAGCCGATGAACAGACCCGAGACGAGCTTCCAGGACGGCACCCAGCGGTGCCAGCCGTACTTGCCCGCCCGCGGGTAGTCGATGAACCGCTTCTTGTCGGGCGGTGCCGCGGCACGGCCCCTGCCGCGCCCGGGCCCGGTCGGTCCGCCCGGACCGCCGCGCCGGCCGCCCGGACCTCCGTTGTCGGCGACACGACGCCTGCCGCCGCCTCTCTGCGCCGCCCGACGGGCCTCGGCACGGCTGCCGTAGGGGCGCTCCTCACCCCCCGAGCCGTAGGAGTCCGACCCATGGGAACTGGAACCATAGGAGTCGGCGGAAGACCCGGTGGCGCCTCGCGGTGCCGCACGGCGGCCGGAGGACGGGCCGGACTGGCCGCGTCGGGCCGCGGCACGTCCGCCTTCCTGCGGCTGCGGCGGTTTGCGACGGTGCTCGCTCATCGAACGATTACTCCTCGGGCAGGCGCACCCGTGCGCGCCTGGAAACGGCGGCTGGTTTCCGGTCCCCCCGAAGTACGGATGTGGTCGGTTCCGCATTCATCCGTACTGCACCGGGGACGACGACGCCCCCAGGCGTCACTTGGTTCCCGGTGGCGTGCATGCCGCACAGACTACGCACCGCCAAAACCTGCCGAGCCCCGAAGTTCACCCCAAAACAGGCAACTCGCGTCCTACGAATCGGTGATGTGATCCCGTTCACCGTCCTCCCTCTTGTCGCATACGGAAGGCCGTTCTATCGTCGAGATGTATCGAGTCGATACATCAGCGCGAGATAAAGACGCTGCGGACCGAGAGGAGGCGATCATGAGCCGACGTTCCGGCATCCTTGAGTTCGCCGTACTCGGGCTGCTGCGCGAGTCCCCGATGCACGGCTATGAGCTGCGCAAACGACTCAACACGTCTCTGGGTGTGTTCCGGGCGTTCAGCTACGGGACGCTGTACCCCTGCCTCAAGACGCTGGTCGCCAACGGCTGGTTGATCGAAGAAGGAAGCACCCATGAGGACGCCCTCGCCGCCGCCCTCGCCGGACGCCGCGCGAAGATCGTGTACCGGTTGACGGCAGAAGGTAAGGAGCACTTCGAGGAGCTTCTTTCACAGACCGGTCCTGACGCGTACGAGGACGAGCACTTCGCCGCACGGTTCGCCTTCTTCGGGCAGACGTCGCGCGATGTGCGTATGCGCGTGCTGGAGGGCCGGCGCAGCCGCCTGGAGGAGCGCCTGGAGAAGATGCGCGCCTCCCTGGCACGCACCCGGGAGCGCCTCGACGACTACACGCTTGAGCTCCAGCGCCACGGGATGGAGTCCGTGGAGCGCGAAGTGCGCTGGCTGAACGAGCTCATCGAGAGCGAGCGGGCCGGGCGGGACCTGAAGGGTTCCGCATCCGGGGGGTCCGCTCAGCAGGACACCACAACTGGAGCGACGGGCGGCCTGCCCCGTCCCGGGGAAACCCCCCGGGCGGATACGCCCGGCGACACCGCCACGTGAGACCCACTCAGGGCCTCACTCGTACACACAGGGAGCAACCGGAATGGGTTCGGTTCGCGTAGCCATCGTCGGCGTGGGCAACTGCGCCGCGTCGCTGGTGCAGGGAGTCGAGTACTACAAGGACGCCGACCCGGCGTCGAAGGTCCCCGGCCTGATGCACGTGCAGTTCGGCGACTACCACGTCGGTGACGTCGAGTTCGTCGCTGCCTTCGACGTGGACGCCAAGAAGGTCGGCCTCGACCTCGCGGACGCGATCGGCGCCTCCGAGAACAACACCATCAAGATCGCCGACGTTCCGAACACCGGCGTCACGGTCCAGCGCGGCCACACCCTCGACGGCCTCGGTAAGTACTACCGCCTCACCATCGAGGAGTCCGCCGAGGAGCCGGTCGACGTCGTCCAGGTCCTCAAGGACAAGCAGGTCGACGTGCTCGTCTGCTACCTGCCCGTCGGTTCCGAGGACGCGGCGAAGTTCTACGCCCAGTGCGCCATCGACGCCAAGGTCGCCTTCGTCAACGCCCTTCCGGTCTTCATCGCCGGCACCAAGGAGTGGGCGGACAAGTTCACCGAGGCGGGCGTCCCGATCGTCGGTGACGACATCAAGTCCCAGGTCGGCGCCACCATCACGCACCGCGTCATGGCGAAGCTGTTCGAGGACCGTGGTGTGCGCCTGGAGCGCACGATGCAGCTGAACGTCGGCGGCAACATGGACTTCAAGAACATGCTCGAGCGTGACCGCCTGGAGTCCAAGAAGATCTCCAAGACGCAGGCCGTCACCTCCCAGATCCCCGACCGGGACCTCGGCGAGAAGAACGTCCACATCGGCCCGTCCGACTACGTCGCCTGGCTGGACGACCGCAAGTGGGCGTACGTCCGCCTCGAGGGCCGCGCCTTCGGCGAGGTCCCGCTGAACCTGGAGTACAAGCTCGAGGTCTGGGACTCCCCGAACTCCGCCGGCATCATCATCGACGCCCTGCGCGCCGCGAAGATCGCCAAGGACCGCGGCATCGGCGGCCCGATCCTCTCGGCGTCCAGCTACTTCATGAAGTCCCCGCCGGTCCAGTACTTCGACGACGAGGCCCGCGAGAACGTCGAGAAGTTCATCCGCGGTGAGGTCGAGCGCTAGCTCGACACAACGCGGCGTGCTAGCTCGACACAACGCGGCGTGCTAGCTCGACACAACGCGGCGTGCTAGCTCGGCACGACGTGGTGCGCCAGGCGCGCCGCACAGAACGCTCCTGCCAGGGCTGTGAGGGTCCCCGGGTTTCGTGACCCGGGGACCCTCGGCATATGTGAGGCTTTGCTCCATGCCCGTCGTCCGTGACCTGCGCGTCCTGCTGCGTCTGCGGGACTTCCGACGTCTGCTGTCCGTGCGCCTCCTCTCGCAGGGCGCCGACGGCGTCTACCAGGTCGCGCTTGCCGCGTACGTCGTCTTCTCCCCGGAGAAACAGACCTCGGCCGTGGCGATCGCCTCGGCGATGGCGGTCCTGCTGCTCCCCTACTCGCTGGTCGGTCCCTTCGCGGGCGTGCTGCTGGACCGCTGGCGGCGCCGCCAGGTCCTCGTCTACGGCAACCTGCTGCGCGCACTGCTGGCGGCGGCCACCGCCGTACTGATGGTCAGCTCGGTGCCGGACTGGCTGTTCTACGTGTCCGCGCTGTGCGTCACGGCCGTCAACCGCTTCGTCCTGGCCGGACTGTCGGCCGCCCTGCCGCGCGTGGTCGACACCGAGCGCCTGGTGATCGCCAACTCCCTGTCTCCGACAGCCGGAACCCTCGCCGCGACCGCGGGTGGCGGCCTCGCCTTCCTCGTACGGCTCGTGGCGTCGGGCTCGGATGCCGCGGTGGTCCTGCTCGGCGCCCTCCTCTATCTCTGTGCCGCCGTGACTTCACTGAGCATGGCTCCCGCGCTGCTGGGCCCCGACCGGGTACAGGCGCAGCCTCACATGCGGACCGCGGTCGCCGACACCGCACGCGATCTGCTCGCGGCCGTCCGGCATCTGGCCGAGCCCCGGCGCCGGGAAGCGGCCTGGGCGCTGGCCTCGATGACGTTGATGCGCTTCTGCTACGGCGCGCTCCTCGTACTGCTCCTCATGCTGTGCCGGTACACCCTCGCCGCGACCCCGGACGACGGACTCCGGCTGCTCGGACTCGCGGTGGCGGTGTCCGGCGCGGGCTTCTTCGCGGCTGCCGTGGTGACACCGTGGGCGGTGGGACGGCTCGGCCCCGGCCGCTGGATCGTGGTCTGCTCCGGCGCGGCCACGGTTCTGGAGCCTGCGCTGGGCCTGCCGTTCGCCACAGGCCCTTTGATGGTCGCGGCCTTCGTCCTGGGGCTGATCACCCAGGGAGCCAAGATCGCCACGGACACGATCGTCCAGTCCTCGGTCGAGGACGGCTTCCGGGGCCGGATCTTCTCCGTGTACGACGTCCTCTTCAACATCGCCTTCGTGGGTGCTGCCGGAGTGGCCGCCCTGATGCTCCCGCCGGACGGCCGCTCGGTGGTGCTGGTGGTGTTCGTCGCCCTGATCTATGGCGGGGTCGCGGTGGTCATGGCCCGCTTCGAAGCGTACCGAGACAGCAAAGGGGGTGATGTTTCACGTGAAACATCACCCCCTCGCTAGGGGTCTCGTCATGTTTCACGTGAAACATGACCTCGCCCACAGACTCAGCTCTGCTCGGCCCACCACTCCTTGAGGGCCGCCACCGCCGCATCGTGGTCCATCGGACCGTTCTCCAGGCGCAGCTCCAGCATGTGCTTGTACGCCTTGCCGATGACGGGGCCGGGGCCGACGCCCAGGATCTCCATGATCTGGTTGCCGTCGAGGTCCGGGCGGATCGAGTCCAGTTCCTCCTGCTCCTGGAGCTGCCCGATGCGCTCCTCCAGGCCGTCGTAGGCTCGCGACAGCGCGGCCGCCTTCCGCTTGTTCCGCGTGGTGCAGTCGGAGCGGGTCAGCTTGTGCAGACGGTCCAGAAGCGGGCCCGCGTCACGCACGTAGCGGCGCACCGCCGAATCCGTCCACTCACCGGTGCCGTAGCCGTGGAAGCGCAGGTGGAGTTCGACCAGACGTGAGACGTCCTTCACCAGCTCGTTGGAGTACTTCAGGGCCGTCATGCGCTTCTTGGTCATCTTCGCGCCGACCACCTCGTGGTGGTGGAACGAGACCCGGCCGTCCTTCTCGAAGCGGCGGGTGCGCGGCTTGCCGATGTCGTGCAGCAGCGCGGCCAGGCGCAGCGTGAGGTCGGGACCGCCCTCCTCCAGCGCGATCGCCTGCTCCAGCACGATCAGCGTGTGGTCGTAGACGTCCTTGTGCCGGTGGTGCTCGTCACGTTCCAGATGCAGGGCCGGCAGCTCGGGCAGGACGTGGTCGGCGAGCCCGGTGTCGACCAGAAGGCTCAGGCCCTTGCGCGGGTTCGCGGAGAGGATCAGCTTGTTCAGCTCGTCCCGGACCCTCTCGGCCGAGACGATCTCGATCCGCGCGGCCATGTCCGTCATCGCCGTGACGACCTCTGGAGCGACCCCGAAGTCCAGCTGCGCGGCGAACCGGGCTGCCCGCATCATCCGCAGCGGATCGTCCGAGAACGACTCCTCGGGCGTGCCGGGGGTGCGCAGCACCTGGGCCGCGAGGTCCTCCAGGCCGCCGTACGGGTCGATGAACTCCTTCTCCGGCATCACCACGGCCATCGCGTTGACCGTGAAATCCCGGCGGACCAGATCCTGCTCGATGGAGTCGCCGTACGACACCTCGGGCTTGCGCGAGGTGCGGTCGTAGGCCTCGGACCGGTAGGTGGTCACCTCGATCTGGTAGCCGTCCTTCTGCGCCCCGACCGTGCCGAAGGCGATCCCGACCTCCCAGACGGCGTCCGCCCAGGGGCGCACGATCTTCAGTACGTCCTCGGGGCGCGCGTCGGTGGTGAAGTCCAGGTCGTTTCCGAGCCGGCCGAGCAGCGCGTCGCGGACCGAACCGCCCACCAGGGCGAGCGAAAACCCGGCCTCCTGGAAGCGGCGGGCGAGGTCGTCGGCCACGGGGGCCACCCGTAGCAGCTCGCTCACAGCGCGTTGCTGCGCCTGACTCAGGGCAGAGGGCTTGTCATCGTTGGGGTTCGGCACAACAGAAGAGGGTACGTGGCCCCGGCGACCCGGGGCGCCTCGATTAGGCGGGCATGGATGCCTACTGCCATAACCGCACAAGGGCTGCGCTTACGGCGTACATCCGCTCTCCCCCGATACTGGATATAGAGGACGGGTCGCTACTGTCCCCCGATCTTGTGGAGCAGACCGCGGCACTTCCCCTCAGCGCGCCTCGTTACCATGCGTGGACGCACATTCCGACGACCACACTGACGACGACGAGGGACGGGCGAGCGCGTGGCCGAGGCGGCTGACTTCCAGGGGACCAGTGCCTCACCTGTGCGCCGGTGGCTGCGGCGCACCGGAGGACTGCTCGCCGGGGCGCCCCTGCTGGCCGGGCTCCTCCAGCTGCCCGCCGCAGGGCCGGCACAGGCCGCCTCCTCCGACACCGTGTCCGTCTCGGTGGACTCCCTCAGCCCCAGCGCCCCCACGGACGGCGACACGCTGACCGTGTCCGGCACGGTGATGAACAAAGGCAAGCAGGCCGTCACCGGCGCCCACGTGGGCCTGCGGGTGGGTCCCATGCTGAACACGCGCGCGGCGATCGACGGCGTCGCCCGGCGCTCCGACGACCTCCAGGGCGGCACCAGCACCGAGGTCGGCGAAAAGTACGAGGAGAAATTCTCCAAGCTGGCCCCGGGAGTCGCCGAGCACTTCAGCATCTCGGTCCCGGTGGACAAGCTCGACCTCGGCGATGACGGCGTCTACGAGTTCGGCGTCGCCCTGTCCGGCCAGACCTCCGCACAGTCCTGGGAGCAGACGCTCGGCATCCAGCGGACGTTCCTGCCGTGGCAGGCCTCCGAGGCCGACACGAAGACGAAGACGACGTTCCTGTGGCCGTTGATCTCCACGGTCCACATGACGGCCAGGACACGTGCCGGCGAGTTGCAGACGCCGGTCTTCCTCAACGACGACCTGGCCAAGGAGATCGCCCCGGGCGGCCGGCTGGCGCAGATGCTGGAGCTGGGCAAGGACCTCGACGTCACCTGGGTGATCGACCCGGACCTGCTGGCGTCGGTGGACGCGATGGCGGGCAACTACCGCATCCAGGGCGACGGCGACACCACCACGGCCGGCACCCACCAGGCGGTCGCCAAGCAGTGGCTGGCCGGCCTGCAGAAGGCCGTGGCGGGCAAGGAGGTCGTCGCCCTGCCCTTCGCCGACCCGGACCTGGCCTCCCTCGCGCACAACGGCACCAGCGTCACCGGCTCGCTGAGCCATCTCAAGGACGCCACCGACGTCGCCGCCACCACCGTGAAGACCGTGCTCCATGTCACACCGAGCACGGACTTCGCCTGGCCGGTGGAAGGCGCCGTGGACCCGTCGATCATGAAGGTCGCCACCTCGGCCGGTGCCGACCGGGTGATCGCCCGCAGCGACAGCCTTCAGGAGGCCACCGGGCTGCCCTACACCCCCTCCGCAGCCCGCCCCGTAGGCGGCGGTACGACTGCCGTGGTGGCCGACGCACGGCTGTCCACAGCCTTCGAAGGCGATCTGAGCAAGGCGGACTCGGCCACGCTCGCCGTGCAGAAGTTCCTGGCGCAGAGCCTGGAGGTGAACGCGCAGACGGACGAGCAGCGCAGCATCGTCGTCGCTCCGCAGCGCATGCCGTCGGCTAGCCAGGCACAGGCGATGGCGGCGGCGCTGAAGACGCTCCAGGACGGGACCTGGTCCCAGTCGCAGAACCTCACCGCCGCCGCCAAGGCCAAGCCGGACCCGGACGCCGCCACGCGAATTCCCTCCACGTCCGCCTACCCCTCCTCGCTGCGCAAGCAGGAGCTGCCCAGGACCGCCTTCGAGCAGATCGCGCGCACGCAGGACAAGCTCGACAACTTCAAGGTGATCCTCAGCGACCAGTCCCGCGTGGTCACCCCGTTCGGGCGGGCCATAAACCGTGAGATGTCCACGTCGTGGCGGGGCCGCAGCACGCAGGCGGACAGCTTCCGGGACGACGTGGAGAACTGGCTCGACGAGCTGGCCGACCAGGTCAAGCTGATCGACAAGTCCGAGACCAAGCTCTCCGGGCGCAGCGCCACCATCCCGGTGACCGTCCAGAACAACCTCGTCCAGCCCGTGAACCACCTCGTGCTGCGGCTCACCTCGACGAATCCGACCCGCCTGAAGATCGGCGGCAAGGCCTACTACGACCAGCGCGTCGATGTCTCCGGCGGCCACAGCCAGTCCGTGAAGTTCACCACCTCGGCCAACGCCAACGGCCGGGTCTCGGTCTTCGCCCAGCTGTACACCGAGGACGGCCAGGAATACGGCGACCCCGTCCAGTTCGATGTGAAGGTCACCGAGGTCACGCCCACGGTCATGCTGGTCATCGGCGGCGGCGTGCTCCTCCTCGTCCTGGCCGGCTTCCGGATGTACACCCAGCGCAAGCGCGCGGCCGCCCGCCAGGCCGAGGACGACGGCCCCGACGCCGCGGGGGAGGACACCGGTGAGAAGCCCGGGAACCCCGGCGCCCCCGGAGACCGTCTCCCGGAGGAGTCCGACGCCCCCTCCGGGGCAGACGACCCGGAGCAGCCGAGTGACCCTGCACCGGACACCGCACCGGAAAGCGCCGACCCGTCCGGGACGGGTGAGAGAGTGGACCGTTGAGCGATGTCGTGGCCGGTGTGGCCCGGGACGATGAGGTGGGGTAACCATGAACGCGCCGTACGACGGTGACCGCGGTCAGGGCGCGGCCGGCTCTGGCTACCCCGAGCCGACGCCCGAGCCCGGGCAGGTGCCGCCGCAGCACGCTGCGGACATGTACCTCCAGGACGCCTACGACCAGGACCCCTACCGGGACCACGATCTCGCCGCTCAGGACCCGGTCGCCGAGGCGCTCTACGACCGTGCCGCGCACCCCCCGCCGCCCCCGGGCACGTACGAGCAGCAGCAGCCGCTGTACGGGCCGCCGGCCCAGTCGCCGTACGCCCCCGACCCCCACGTGTGGGCGCAGACCCCGGCGCCGGAGCCGGAGGGCGCGACCCAGTACCTGCCGTACGGTGACGACCCCCGTACGACCCAGTTCGTGGGCGTGGACGACCTGGTGACGCACTCAGGCGAGGAGTACCACCAGCCCGACGCCTTCGCGCACCTCTTCCGGGACCAGCAGCAGGGCGGTGCGCCCGCGCCGACGGATCCCCCGGCGGTTCCCGGCCCGGCTGCCGTGCCGGGCCCCGGACAGGGCCCCGCGGCTCCGTACCCGGCGCCGCCGCACGCCCAGAGCCCGCAGTACGCGAACCAGTACGCCGAGACGCCGTACCAGGCCGGTCCGCCCGCCGCCGGGCAGCCGGTCCAGCCCCCGGTGCCGGCCCCGGCAGCGGCTCCCGAGCCTGCCGGTCCGTCCGCTCCCGCGGAGGCCTCCGCACCCACGGCTCCCGCCCCGAAGAAGGGCGGGAAGGCCGGCGGGCTGCTCAAGTCCAGTGCGGTCATGGCGGCGGGCACGATGGTGTCCCGGCTCACCGGTTTCATCCGTTCCGCACTGATCGCCGCCGCGCTGGGCCTCGGCTTCCTCGCCGACTCCTTCCAAGTGGCCTACCAGCTGCCGACGATGATCTACATCCTCACGGTCGGCGGCGGTCTCAACTCCGTCTTCGTGCCCCAGCTGGTGCGCTCGATGAAGGAGGACGAGGACGGTGGCGAGGCCTTCGCCAACCGGCTGCTGACCCTCGTGATGGTGGCCCTGGCCGCGCTGACCGGTCTCGCGATGTTCGCGGCACCGCTCCTGGTGCGCATGTTGTCGAACCCGGTCGCCACCAACTCGGCGGCCAACGACGTGGCCGTCACCTTCACCCGCTACTTCCTGCCCTCGATCTTCTTCATGGGCATCCACGTGGTGATGGGTCAGATCCTCAACGCGCGCGGAAAGTTCGGCGCGATGATGTGGACCCCGGTCCTGAACAACGTCGTCATCATCGTGACGCTGGGCATGTTCATCTGGGTCTACGGCAGCGCCGCCAACTCCCACATGACCGTCGCCAGCATTCCGCCGGAGGGTCAGCGGCTGCTCGGCGTCGGTGTGCTGCTCGGTCTGGTCGTGCAGGCGCTCGCGATGATCCCGTACCTGCGCGAGACCGGCTTCCGGATCCGGCTGCGCTTCGACTGGCGGGGCCACGGCCTGGGCAAGGCCGCGATGCTCGCCAAGTGGACGGTCCTGTTCGTCCTCGCGAACCAGGCCGGCGCGATGATCGTGACCCAGCTGTCCACCGCGGCCGGCAAGGACTCCGGCACCGCAGGCACCGGCTTCGCCGCCTACGCCAACGCCCAGCTGATCTGGGGTCTGCCGCAGGCCATCATCACGGTGTCCCTGATGGCCGCCCTCCTGCCGCGCATCTCGCGCTCGGCGGCCGAGGGCGACGGGGGCGCCGTCCGCGACGACATCTCCCAGGGCCTGCGGACGACCGCTGTCGCCATCGTCCCGATCTCCTTCGGCTTCCTCGCACTCGGCATCCCGATGTGCACGCTGATCTTCGGTTCCTCGGGCACCGGCGCGGCCACCAACATGGGCTTCATGCTGATGGCCTTCGCCCTCGGCCTGATCCCGTACTCCGTGCAGTACGTGGTCCTGCGCGCCTTCTACGCCTACGAGGACACCCGGACGCCCTTCTACAACACCGTCATCGTGGCGGCGGTCAACGCGAGCGCCTCCGCGCTCTGCTACCTCCTGCTGCCGTCCCGCTGGGCGGTCGCGGGCATGGCCGCCGCGTACGGCCTCGCCTACGCGATCGGTGTGGGCGTGGCCTGGCGGAGGCTACGCAAGCGGCTCGGCGGTGACCTGGACGGCGCACGGGTGCTGCGGACGTACGCGCGGCTCGGCATCGCCTCGGTGCCGGCGGCCCTGCTCAGCGGTGCCGCCTGCTACGGCATCGGGCATACCCTCGGCCAGGGCGTCATCGGCTCCTTCGCGGCGCTGGTCGTGGGCGGTGCGGTTCTGCTCGGCGTCTTCTTCGTGGCCGCCCGCCGGATGCGGATCGACGAACTCAACTCGCTCGTGGGCATGGTTCGCGGGCGTCTGGGTCGCTGAGGCGGGGGTAGGCGCACAACCATCGTCCGCAGCTGTGTGTCGTGCATAGCGGCGGACTGTGGGCACAATTGGTTTCGGCGTCGGACAGCGCGCAACGGATGGGGAGGCAGGGACGACGGTGGCGGAACGGAGCACGGCTGCCGTCGACGTGGCAGACAACAGCGGCGAGCAGCCGCTGACCGCCAAGGCGGACCAGTCCACGGCCGACGGGGTGGCCCAGAACCCGGAGCGGGACACGGACAGCGAGGGGCAGGGGAGCGGCGGAACGGACGGTCACGGAAAGAAGGCCTCACCGCCAGAACTGCACAGCGGTCACAAACTCGCCAGACGCTACCGTCTCGAGGAGTGCGTCACCCGTCTGGACGGATTCAGCAGCTGGCGTGCGGTCGACGAGAAACTCCGTCGCGCGGTCGGCGTCCACATCCTGCCCGCGGACCATACGCGGGCCCGGTCGGTACTGGCCGCCGCCCGTTCCTCCGCGCTGCTCGGCGATCCGCGCTTCGTCCAGGTCCTGGACGCCGTCGAGGAGAACGACCTCGTCTACGTCGTGCACGAGTGGCTGCCCGACGCCACCGAACTGACCGCGCTGCTGGCGGCCGGCCCGCTGGAGCCGCACGACGCCTACCAGATGGTCAGTCAGGTCGCCTCCGCCATGGCCGCCGCACACCGCGAGGGCCTCGCCCATCTGCGGCTGAACCCGAACGCCGTCCTGCGCGCCTCCACCGGTCAGTGGCGCATCCGCGGCCTCGCCGTGAACGCGGCGCTGCGCGGCATCAGTTCCGACACCCCGCAGCGCACCGACACCGAGTCGATCGGCGCCCTGCTGTACGCGGCGCTGACCCAGCGCTGGCCGTACGAGAACGACGCCTACGGCCTGTCCGGCCTGCCCAAGGACATCGGCCTGATCGCCCCGGACCAGGTGCGCGCCGGGGTCCACCGCGGCCTGTCCGAGCTCGCCATGCGCGCCCTGGTCAACGACGGGGCCACCGCGTCCCGGCACGAGTCTCCCTGCACGACGCCGGAAGAGCTGGTCAAGGCGATCGGCGAGATGCCCCGCATCCGCCCGCCGGAGCCGGCGTTCACGGCCCCGCCGGAGTACCAGCGCACGACGTACCAGCAGGGCACGTACGGCCGCTCCGCAGCGCGTCCCGGTGCCACGCAGCCGATCGTGGCACCGCCGCCCCCGCTGCAGAGCCGCACCGGCAAGGCCCTGAAGTGGGCGGTCTCGGCACTCCTCATCGCCGCACTGGGTCTGGGCAGCTGGCAGCTGGCGGATGCCCTGATGGACCAGGGCGACAAGTCGGACGACACCAACAAGACGCAGGTTCAGGACGGTGGCGGCAAGGGACCGAAGAAGCCGACTTCCGGCACTCCCGTCCCCATCAAGGGTGGCCGCGACTTCGACCCGTTCAGCGACGACCACTCTGAAAACCCTGATGACACGACGAAGGCCTTCGACAACAGCCCGTCCACCAACTGGGAGACGAGCTTCTACCTGAGCCCGGAGTTCGGCAATCTGAAGCCGGGCGTCGGGATGGTCCTCGACCTCGGCAAGGTCCAGCAGGTCGGAAAGGTAACCGTCACCTTCGTGGGGGCCACGTCGGTCGAGCTCCGTGCCGCCAGCGCGGACGCAGGGTCGGAACCGACATCGTTCGACGCCTATACCAAGGCTGCCAGCGGATCGGGCACGACGGTGGTACTCAAGCCCGACAAGTCCCTCAAGACCCAATACCTCCTGGTGTGGCTGACCAAGCTGCCCTCGGACGGGGGAGACCACTGGCGGGGCAGAGTGGCAGACATCAAGGTGACCAGCTGAGGTCTCCACTCGGGAGGGGCAGATGGCAGAGGGCGCCGGATACGACGGAGTGAGCGACCAGGACCTGCTCGCCCGCCATGTGGAAGGCGACCCCGATGCCTTCGGTGAGATCGTGCGGCGGCATCGGGACCGGCTCTGGGCGGTGGCGCTGCGGACGCTGGGGGACCGGGAGGAGGCCGCTGACGCCGTCCAGGATGCGCTGGTGTCCGCCTACCGGGCCGCGCACACCTTCCGGGGGCAGTCGGCCGTCACGACATGGCTCCATCGCATCACCGTGAACGCCTGCCTGGACCGGGCCCGCAAGGCCGCCTCCAGGAAGACCGCTCCGATCGACGACACCGAGCGGCTGGAACAGCTGCTGGAGCCGCACGAGTCGGCCTCCGCTCCCGCCGAGCGGAACGATGTGCACCGCCAGCTCCTCGAGGCGCTCGGCACGCTTCCGTATGAGCAGCGTTCGGCTCTGGTACTCGTGGACATGCAGGGTTACCCCGTGGCCGAGGCCGCCCGGATCCTCGATGTACCCACGGGGACGGTGAAGAGCCGGTGCGCCCGAGGCCGGGCCAGACTTCTACCACTGCTCACCCATCTGCGGCCCGGAAGCACAGGTGACGAAAAGGAACCCGGGCCGGGACGGAACCGGGTGGAAGGGAAATCCGTCCCACCTGCGACGGGTCCTCATGACAAGGGTCCCGGACGTACGGGTCCGAGCGATTCAGCCGTAGTGAAGGGCGGAGGTGGGCGAGCGTGACTTCCTCGACAGACACGGCCGGGCACCCGGACGTCGCCGAGATCTCCGACCTCACCGAAAACCTCCTCCCGCCGGACCGAGGCACAGAGGTACGGCGCCACCTGGAGGGATGCGAGCTGTGCGCGGACGTGCATGCCTCGCTGGAGGAGATCCGAGGGCTGCTCGGCACCATGCCGGGCCCGCCGCGTATGCCGGCGGACGTCGCCGGGCGCATCGATGCCGCCCTCGCCGCCGAAGTGCTGCTGGCCTCCACCGCACCTGAAGCCCTGGAGGCGCCTCTCCTCATTTCCGGGTCCGAGGAGCCGGCCAGCACCGGCGGGCGTGTTTCACGTGAAACCTCGCTCCCGTCGGACCGCCCCCTCGGGCGCCCCAGCGGATCGACCGGCCCGGGGCGGAAGGGACGCGAGCGCGGCCGGCGCCGCAAGACCGTCGCCCTGGGTGCGGTGCTCACCGCCGCCGTCCTGGGGGCCGGATCCCTCGTCCTCCAGTCGCTGGTCAGCAGTGGCTCCAACACGACGGCTCACGGCCGGCCGACACCGGCCGTCAGCGTGTTCTCCGGGAACAGCGTGCAGAGCCAGGTGGAGGATCTGCTCACCACGAAGAAGGGAACGGAGCCGGGCTCCGCCAGCCAGCGGCCGCGCTCGGGCATCGACTCCGAACAGAACAGCCCCGGGTCCACCCAGAGCGCGAACACCCTGATCCAGACCCAGCCCTCTGTTCCCGACTGCGTCCGGCAGGCGATCAACAGCAGCGACGACGTCCTCGGCGCCAAGACAGGCACCTATGCCGGCAGGAGTGCCTATCTTGTCGTGATGCCCGACGGCGGCGACAGCACCCGGGTCACGGCCTATGTCGTCGACGCGGACTGTGTCCACCAGGACCCCGCATCCGTCGGCAAGGTCTTGCTCAAGCAGTCCTTCCCTCGAACCTGAGTCCGAAGAGGGATTCATCTCCGTCTGTGCGGTCATCCGTACCGTGTGCGATCCCCGTGTGCCCGGACACACCGGGAATGCGCGCCCCTTAGGATCCGTTGGGTGGGGTGAGAGTTCTGAAAGGGGCCCTCACCGGTCGACTGACACAGACCAGAGACGAGGAATCAAGCCGTGAGCGACGTCCGTAACGTGATCATCATCGGCTCCGGGCCCGCAGGCTACACGGCGGCGCTCTACACCGCGCGCGCGTCGCTGAAGCCCCTGGTGTTCGAGGGGGCCGTCACCGCCGGTGGCGCGCTGATGAACACCACCGAAGTGGAGAACTTCCCGGGCTTCCGCGACGGCATCATGGGCCCTGAGCTGATGGACAACATGCGGGCGCAGGCCGAGCGCTTCGGCGCCGAGCTGATCCCGGACGACATCGTCTCCGTCGACCTGACCGGTGAGATCAAGACCGTCACTGACACCGCGGGCACGGTGCACCGGGCGAAGGCCGTCATCGTCACCACCGGCTCCCAGCACCGCAAGCTCGGCCTCCCTAACGAGGACGCCCTCTCCGGCCGCGGTGTCTCCTGGTGCGCCACCTGTGACGGGTTCTTCTTCAAGGACCAGGACATCGCCGTGATCGGCGGTGGCGACACCGCGATGGAGGAGGCCACCTTCCTCTCGCGGTTCGCCAAGTCCGTGACGGTCGTCCACCGCCGTGACAGCCTGCGCGCCTCCAAGGCGATGCAGGACCGTGCCTTCAACGACCCGAAGATCAAGTTCGTCTGGGACAGCGAGGTCGCCGAGGTTCAGGGCGACCAGAAGCTCTCCGGTCTGCAGCTGCGCAACGTCAAGACGGGCGAGCTCTCCGATCTGCCGGTGACGGGCCTGTTCATCGCGATCGGCCACGACCCGCGCACCGAGCTCTTCAAGGGCCAGCTGGACCTGGACGAGGAGGGTTACCTGAAGGTCGCCTCTCCGTCCACCCGCACCAACCTGACCGGTGTCTTCGCCGCCGGTGACGTGGTCGACCACACCTACCGGCAGGCGATCACCGCGGCCGGCACCGGCTGCTCCGCCGCCCTCGACGCCGAGCGCTTCCTCTCCGCCCTCGCGGACGAGGACAAGACCGAGGCCGCCGCCACCGCCTGACCCTCCCCTTCCCCCGCCCCACCGCAGAAGATAAGGAGCCCACCGTGGCCCTGAAGAGCACGACCGACGCGTCCTTCGACGAGGACGTCCTCAAGAGCGACAAGCCCGTCCTGGTGGACTTCTGGGCCGAGTGGTGCGGCCCGTGCCGCCAGATCGCTCCGTCCCTCGAGGCCATTGCCGCCGAGCACGGCGACAAGATCGAGATCGTCAAGCTGAACATCGACGAGAACCCGGGTACGGCCGCCAAGTACGGCGTCATGTCCATCCCGACCCTCAACGTCTACCAGGGCGGCGAGGTCGTCAAGACGATCGTCGGTGCCAAGCCGAAGGCTGCGTTGGTGCGCGACCTCGACGAGTTCATCGCCGAGTGACGTTTCACGTGAAACACGAATGGGCCAACCCCCATGGGTTGGCCCATTCGCATGAGGCCCTCGGCTGACAGCGACCTCTACAACGGCCGCAGCGCAGGTTCCTTCTGTACGGCTCCCAGGAGCCGGTCGAGCGCCAGCTCCACGTCTTCCTTCCAAGAGAGCGTCGAGCGCAGCTCCAGTCGCAGGCGGGGGTGCGTGGGATGCTGCCGGACCGTCTTGAAGCCCACGGCCAGGAGATGGTCGGCGGGCAGCAGACAGGCGGGCTCCCTCCAGCGGGCGTCACCGAACGCCTCGATCGCCTTGAAGCCCCGACGCAGCAAGTCCTTGGCGACCGTCTGAACCAGCACCCGGCCCAGCCCTTGCCCCTGATATCCGGGCATGACGAACGCCGTCATGAGCTGGACGGCATCCGGTGAGACCGGACTCGTGGGGAACGCCGTGGAGCGCGGGACATAGGCCGGTGGCGCGTAGAGGACGAAGCCCACGGGGACGTCGTCGACGTAGACCACCCGGCCGCACGATCCCCAGTCCAGCAGGACGGCGGAGATCCAGGACTCCTTCTCCAGCGCGGAGGTGCCCGCCTTTACCGCGGCTTCGCCGCTGACGGGGTCGAGCTCCCAGAAGACACACGAGCGACAGCGCTTGGGAAGGTCCTGAAGGTTGTCCAGCGTGAGCGGTACGAGCCGACGCCCCATGAAGGCTGTTCCTCGCTTCCTTCGCCCGCTGCGTCGCGAGCGGCTGTCAGAGCACTGTGTTCCCTGAGCAGGCTGCCGACGAATCCGCCGACGGCCCCAAGGCCCAAGACAGCACTCACCAGTCCGGTGCGGCTCATCGATCGCATGGCCCCTGTCTCCCCACTCAGAGATCCGCCAGGTGGATGCGCCATACCCCATCCGCATCGTATCCACGAAGCGATTCTCTCGATACTGCCCCAAAGCAAAAGAGCGGACCGCCTTCCGGTACACACCGGATGCGATCCGCTCCCCTGCACCCTCCGGCGGGACCGCCGGAGGTTCAGTCGTCCTGCTCCTCGGAGTCGCCGTCGTGAAGACCCTTCTGCAGAACCGGCCCCTCGCCCGGGGCGAGCGAGCCGAGGATCCGCTCAAGGTCCTCCATGGAGGCGAACTCGACGGTGATCTTGCCCTTCTTCTGACCGAGGTCGACCTTCACCCGGGTCTCGAAGCGGTCCGACAGACGGGTGGCCAGCTCGCTCAGCGCCGGGGAGAGCCGAGCACCGGCCCGCGGGCCCTTGGAGCGCTGGGGCGTCTGGGGCCGCGAGCCCATCAAGGTCACGATCTCCTCGACGGCCCGTACCGAGAGGCCCTCGGCCACGATGCGATGGGCCAACCGGTCCTGCTCCTCCGAGTCCTCGACGGACAGCAGCGCCCGGGCGTGCCCGGCGGAGAGGACCCCGGCGGCGACCCTGCGCTGGACCGCCGGCGACAGCTTCAGCAGCCGCAGGGTGTTGGAGACCTGCGGACGGGAGCGCCCGATGCGGTCCGCCAGCTGGTCGTGCGTGCAGTTGAAGTCCTTCAGCAGCTGGTCGTAGGCGGCCGCCTCTTCCAGCGGGTTCAGCTGCGCCCGGTGCAGGTTCTCCAGCAGGGCGTCCAGGAGGAGCTTCTCGTCATCGGTGGCCCGGACGATCGCCGGGATGGCCTCAAGGCCGGCTTCACGGCAGGCCCGCCACCGGCGCTCACCCATGATCAGCTCATAGCGACCCGGACCCAGCTGTCGTACGACGACGGGCTGGAGGAGACCGACCTCCTTGATGGAGGTGACCAGCTCCTGGAGCGCGTCCTCGTCGAAGACCTCACGCGGCTGGCGCGGGTTCGGCGTGATGGCGTCGAGGGGCAGCTCGGCGAAGTGTGCGCCCACCGGAGGCGCGGGAGCCTCTGTGGCAGGGCTCACCGAGGGCTCCTCGGTTTCATGTGAAACAGGCGGCAGCGTGGCCACCTTCGCAGCAGCCACCCCACGGTCGGTCGTCAGCACCGGGGCCACTGCCGGGGACGTGGACGCTCCACTCCCCATCGCGGCCGGAGCCGGGTTCTTCTCGGTCGGGGCAGCAGGGATCAGTGCCCCAAGTCCGCGGCCCAGCCCCCTCCGTCGCTCGCTCACTGGATCCCTTCCACCATGCTCGGGTCATTCTGGGCGCCGATGTGGGCCTGGCTGGCGTCATAGCTGATGCCGACGCCCTTCAGCGCGATTTCTCGGGCCGCCTCAAGATAGGAGAGGGCACCGCTCGATCCAGGATCGTAAGTCAGCACCGTCTGCCCGTAACTCGGCGCCTCGGAAATACGGACCGAGCGGGGAATGCTCGTCCGCAGTACCTCGTCACCGAAGTGGGTGCGCACCTCTTCCGCGACCTGCGAGGCGAGACGCGTCCGGCCGTCGTACATGGTGAGCAGGATGGTCGACACATGCAGGGTGGGGTTGAGGTGCCCCCGCACCAGGTCGACGTTGCGGAGTAGCTGGCCCAGGCCCTCCAGCGCGTAGTACTCGCACTGAATGGGGATGAGGACCTCCTGGCCCGCGACGAGCGCGTTGACCGTCAACAGACCCAGCGAGGGCGGGCAGTCGATGAGGATGTAGTCCAGCGGCTGCTCGTACGCCTGGATCGCACGCTGCAGCCGGCTCTCACGGGCCACCAGGGACACCAACTCAATCTCCGCACCGGCGAGATCGATGGTGGCAGGGGCGCAGAAGAGACCTTCGACATCGGGGACGGGCTGGACGACCTCGGCGAGGGGCCTGCTCTCCACCAACACGTCGTAGATGGACGGAACTTCCGCGTGATGGTCGATTCCCAGCGCCGTGGAGGCGTTGCCCTGCGGGTCGAGGTCGATCACCAGAACGCGGCCGCCGTGCAGAGCCAGCGAAGCGGCAAGGTTGACGGTCGTTGTGGTCTTGCCCACGCCGCCCTTCTGGTTGGCGACCACGATGACTCGGGTCTGCTCGGGGCGCGGCAAGCCCTCGCCGGCGCGCCCCAGAGCCTCCACCGCCAGTTGGGCAGCACGGCCGATGGGAGTGTCGTCCATCGGGGACGGTGTTTCACGTGAAACATCCGCCCCCATCGACTCGGTACGGGGACCGGGGACCGGATCGGTCATCGGTCCCGCGATGTTGGCGTCGGACCGCACGGATTCACTCTCCTCGACTTCAGGCTCGCAATGAACAGAGCCTCCCATGTCTTCGGGGTCGTGAACCAGTGAGGCCTGGTGTTCTGTGGAGAAATCCACCTCTGTGGACAACTCCGGTGCCTCTCCGAGTGAACCGAGAGGCCTCCGGTCGCGAGGTTCGGCCGCAGCGCGGCCGCGACTGATGATGCCGTGCAGCAGTGAGCGACGTTTCACGTGAAACACGATGCACAGTGACGGCGGCCGGACCTTCGCGACACTCCGGCTTGCGTACGTTTGGCAGCTTGTGTGGAGTACGTCTCGTCGTCAGGACGGATCAGAGACGCCTGTCTCCAGGGCCGGCGACGCCGATCTCGCGTATCAGCGACGCCGCCGTGCCCGACCCGTCCGGGCCGCCTTGGCCCGCTTGGCCGCGAAACGCACACCGCCCGGGCTCTCGCCCACCTCGACCCGTACGACCGTGGACGGGGGATCCACCACGCCCTCACCCACATGCAGGATGGACGTCGACACCGCACCGAGCTTGCTGAGCGCGGTGGCCGCGGACTTCAGCTCCTCCTCGGCGGTGTCCCCCTTGAGCGCGAGCATCTCGCCGTACGGGCGCAGCAGCGGAATGCCCCAGGCTGCCAGACGGTCCAGCGGGGCCACGGCGCGGGCCGTCACCACATGGACCGGCGGCAGCTTGCCCATGACTTCCTCGGCCCGGCCCCGCACCACGGTGACGTGATCCAGGCCCAGCAGCTCGACGACCTCGGTGAGGAAGGTGGTGCGCCGCAGCAGGGGCTCAAGAAGGGTGATGTTCAGGTCGTCCCGGACCAGGGCCAGCGGAATGCCCGGCAGGCCGGCACCCGAGCCGACGTCGCATACCGTCACCCCCTCGGGAACCGCCTCCGAAAGGACCGCGCAGTTCAGTAGATGCCGCTCCCACAGGCGGGGCACTTCGCGTGGGCCGATCAGGCCACGCTGCACGCCCGCCTCGGCGAGCAGCTCCGCATAGCGGACCGCATCGGCGAAGCGATCACCAAACACTACCCGCGCCTGCTCGGGCGCGGGGGGAAGCTCCGCTGCCTCCGTCACGGGGACCGTCCTTCCGTACAGCGCCAGTGCTTCGCGCACCGGCCACCAGAACTACCAGGCTGACAAAGTTCGGCCCCGTCTGCGTGCAGACGGGGCCGGTGAAACGTGAGGGACCGATCAGGCGGGCAGCACGACGACGAACCGCTGCGGCTCCTCGCCCTCCGACTCGCTGCGCAGCCCGGCGGCCTTGACCGCGTCGTGCACGACCTTGCGCTCGAACGGGGTCATCGGCTTGAGCTTCACGGGCTCGCCGGTGTTCTTGACGTCAGCTGCGGCCTTGGAGCCCAGTTCGGACAGCTCGGCGCGCTTCTTGGCGCGGTAGCCCGCGATGTCCAGCATCAGGCGGCTGCGGTCGCCGGTCTCCCGGTGCACGGCCAGACGCGTCAGCTCCTGCAGTGCCTCCAGCACCTCGCCATCGCGGCCGACCAGCTTCTGCAGGTCACGGCTGCTGGTGTCGCTGATGATCGACACGGAGGCCCGGTCGGCCTCGACGTCCATGTCGATGTCGCCGTCGAGGTCGGCGATGTCCAGCAGACCCTCCAGGTAGTCCGCCGCGATCTCGCCCTCCTGCTCCAGGCGGGTGAGGGTGTCTGCACCCTCGGCAGCGGCGGAGGTGGTGCCTTCCGTCACGGGATGGGCTCCTTCTTACTTCTTGGACGGGGACTTGGGCCGCTGCGGGCCACCCTTGCGCTGGCCGGACTGGGCCTTGCTGCGGGTGCCGGAGCCGGGCTTCTGGGGCTGCTTGGCAGCGGCGGGCTTGGCGTCCTGCGGGTCGTCGGACTTCTCCAGCGAGGTGGCCGGCGTCTCGTCGCCCGCCTGCTTGGTCCCACCGGACTGACGCTGGGCCTTGGTCTGACGCTTGGGCTGCTGGCGCCGGGCGGCGGCGGTGGCCGTCGTCGTGCCGTCCTCGGTCTGCACCACGGCCTGGCTCTCGCTCTTCACCACGGTGCCGTCGACCTGGGCCGCGAGGCCCGCCTTGCTCAGGCCGTTGATGAACTTGCGCTCGAACTCGTTGCGGTCGCGGCCCTTGGCGACGATCGCCTTGACGATGGTCTTCTCGCTGCGGCGACGGATCTTGCCGTGGTGCGTGACGTGCTTGGTGAGACGCTCCAGGTAGGCGGCCTGGGCCTTGGAACCCGGGGTCGGGTTGTTGTGGATGACGTACATCTGCTGGCCCATGGTCCACACGTTGGTGGTCAGCCAGTAGATCAGGACACCGACCGGGAAGTTGATACCGAAGACGGCGAACATGACGGGGAAGACGTACATCAGCATCTTCTGCTGTTGCATGAACGGCGTCTTCACCGTGGTGTCGACGTTCTTCGTCATCAGCTGGCGCTGCGTGTAGAACTGCGACGCGGACATCATGACGATCATGACCACGGTCACGACGCGCACGTCCACGACCGAGGCGCCCAGCGCGTGGATCGTCTCGGCGCTGTCCTTGAACTTCGCGGCGAGCGGGGCCCCGAAGATGTGCGCCTTACGGGCGCTCTCCAGCAGCGACTGGTTGATGACGCCGATGGTCTGGCCCGACGCGATGCCGTTGAGCACGTGGTACAGGGCGAAGAAGAACGGGGACTGCGCCAGGATGGGAAGGCACGAGGAGAGCGGGTTGGTGCCCGACTCCTTGTACAGCTTCATCATCTCTTCGGACTGACGCTGCTTGTCGTTCTTGTAGCGCTCCTGGATCTTCTTCATCTCGGGCTGGAGCGTCTGCATCGCCCGGGTCGCCTTGATCTGCTTCACGAAGAGCGGGATCAGGCAGATACGGATCAGGATCACGAGGGACACGATCGACAGGCCCCAGGCCCACCCGGTGTCGGGGCCGAAGATGGCGCCGTACACCGTGTGGAACTGGACGATGACCCAGGAGACAGGTGTCGTGATGAAGCTGAAGAGGCTGGCAATCGTGTCCACTAATCATGCTCCTTGGGCATGGGACGAGGTCTCTGCGGCCGGGCTCGGGGGAAGCTCGGTGTGAGCTGTCTCCCCGGTGGCCGGTTCGGCGGCGGAGGTCCCGCCCTTGCGTGCGCGCCAAGCGTTGCGCAGCATTTCGTGCCACCGCGGGCGCTTGCGCGGCGGAACATGGTCCACACCGCCGAGCGACCACGGATTGCACCGGAGGATGCGCCAGGCGGTGAGTGCCGTTCCCTTGATCGCACCGTGCCGGTCGATGGCCGTGTAGCCGTAGTGGGAGCACGACGGGTAGTACTTGCACACCGGCCCCAGCAGCGGACTGATCGTCCACTGGTACAGCTTGATCAGAGCCAGCAGCGGGTACTTCATCGCGCGCCCCCTCCCAGCAGCCGCTCGAGGGCGGCATCCAGGTCTCGGGCCAGCTGTGCATGGTCTGCGTCACCCGCTCCGGGCAGCGCTCGTACGACTACCAGGCTACCGGGGGCAAACAGGGCGACTCGGTCACGCATCAGATGGCGCAGTCTGCGCTTCACTTTGTTGCGCACAACCGCTCCACCCACGGCCTTGCTCACGACGAAACCCGCACGCGTCGGGGGAGCGCTCTCCCCTGGCGCGTGCGGGTCCGTGGCACCGCTACGAAGGTGGACGACGAGGGTCGGGCGGCCTGCCCGGCGACCCCGTCGTACCGCGGTCGCGAAGTCCTCGCGCCGCCTCAGCCGATGCTCGGTAGGCAGCACGACGTCATGACCTGATCAGGATCAGGCGGACAGGCTGGCGCGACCCTTGCTGCGGCGGTTCGCGAGAATCGCGCGGCCGGCACGGGTACGCATCCGCAGGCGGAAGCCGTGGGTCTTCGCGCGACGACGGTTGTTCGGCTGGAAGGTGCGCTTGCTCACTCGGGGGCTCCAGAAATCAAATCGATGGTGGCGGGTGCCGTCCTGGCTGTCACCGTGCGCCCACGAGTAGCTCGCGTCACGCCCGAGTGCACCGCTTCCCAATCACCTGAAGTGACCTGTGCCCTTCGGAGGCAGGCGGCAGCAGCCATCGACAACTCGACCTGGTTACGGTACGCGGGGCTACGCCATCCGGTCAAACCGGGGGTCACCGAGAGACACTATCCACAGGCTGGGGACAACAACTTGAACCGTACCCGCCGCGCTGACTACCGTGGCTGGACTCCGATTCGTTCCCTTATCCCCGCCCGAGCGGGATTGCCCCACCCACCCACCCGGATTTCATCCCGACCCGTCCCACAACCACACGTTCGTGGGACCCGTGAGAGAGCGTGCCCTGTGGCTGACGTACCTGCCGATCTTGCCGCAGTGTGGCCACGAGTACTCGAGCAGCTCCTCGGTGAGGGCCGCGGACAGGGTGTCGAGGCGAAGGACGAGCACTGGATCCGGCGCTGCCAGCCGCTCGCGCTGGTCGCGGACACCGCGCTGCTCGCCGTACCGAACGAATTCGCGAAGAACGTGCTGGAAGGCCGTCTCGCGCCGATCGTCAGCGAGACCCTGAGCCGCGAGTGCGGCCGCCCCATCCGCATCGCGATCACCGTGGACGACTCCGCCGGCGAGCCGCCGGCCCCGCAGGCGCCCCCCGCCCAGCCGCAGCGGCAGCCGCGCTACGAGGAGCCGGAACTGCCCTCCGGACCGTACGAGGGCTACGGCCGGCACCGTGCCGCCGAACCGCTCCCGGGCAGCGAGCCGCCCGCCCGCGGGGACCAGCTGCCGACCGCCCGGCCCGCCTATCCGTCCGAGTACCAGCGGCCCGAGCCCGGCGCCTGGCCGCGGTCCGGACAGGACGAGTACAGCTGGCAGCAGCCGCGCCTCGGCTTCCCCGAGCGCGACCCGTACGCCTCGCCGCCGCAGGACTCCTACGGCTCCGCGGGGCAGGACACCTATGGCGCGCCGACCCAGGGCTACCGCCCGAAGGGCATGGAGCGCCCGTCGTACGACCAGCAGCGCGGCGACTACGACGCCCCGCGCCCGGAGTACGACCGTCCGGACTACGACCGCTCGGAGTACGAGCGCCCGGACTACGAATCCCGCCCGGACTACGACTCTCCGCGCGCGGAGTACGACCAGCGCGACCCCGTCCGCCGTGAGCTGCCCGACCGGGCGGCCGGCGCCGGCCCGGTGCACCGGGGCGGTCCCGGCCGCCCGGACCTGCCGCCGGCCGGCGGGAGCGGCGCGCCCGGTCCGCTGGCCGCGAAGCCCGCGCCGTCGAGCGGTCCCGGAGAGCCGACCGCGCGACTGAACCCGAAGTACCTCTTCGACACGTTCGTCATCGGCGCCTCCAACCGGTTCGCGCACGCGGCCGCGGTGGCCGTCGCCGAGGCGCCCGCGAAGGCGTACAACCCCCTCTTCATCTACGGGGAGTCGGGGCTCGGCAAGACGCACCTGCTGCACGCGATCGGGCACTACGCGCGCAGCCTCTACCCGGGCACACGCGTGCGGTACGTAAGCTCCGAGGAGTTCACCAACGAGTTCATCAACTCCATCCGAGACGGCAAGGGCGACAGCTTCCGCAAGCGCTACCGCGAGATGGACATCCTGCTCGTCGACGACATCCAGTTCCTGGCGGACAAGGAGTCGACGCAGGAGGAGTTCTTCCACACCTTCAACACGCTCCACAACGCGAACAAGCAGATCGTGCTCTCCAGCGACCGGCCGCCCAAGCAGCTGGTGACACTGGAGGACCGGCTGCGGAACCGTTTCGAGTGGGGCCTGATCACCGACGTCCAGCCGCCCGAGCTGGAGACGCGCATCGCGATCCTGCGCAAGAAGGCGGTGCAGGAGCAGCTCAACGCCCCGCCGGAGGTACTGGAGTTCATCGCCTCCCGGATCTCGCGGAACATCCGTGAGCTGGAGGGCGCGCTGATCCGGGTGACGGCGTTCGCCTCGCTCAACCGGCAGCCGGTGGACCTGGGCCTGACCGAGATCGTCCTCAAGGACCTGATCCCCGGGGGCGAGGACTCGACTCCCGAGATCACCGCGTCGGCCATCATGGCGTCGACCGCCGACTACTTCGGCCTCACGGTCGACGACCTGTGCGGCACCTCGCGGGGCCGCCAGCTGGTCACGGCCCGCCAGATCGCCATGTACCTGTGCCGTGAGCTCACGGACCTGTCCCTGCCGAAGATCGGCGCGCACTTCGGCGGCCGCGACCACACGACCGTCATGCACGCGGACCGGAAGATCCGCGCGCTGATGGCCGAGCGGCGCTCGATCTACAACCAGGTGACCGAGCTGACGAACCGCATCAAGAACGGCTGACGGCGGCCACGGGCCGACGCTGAGGGCGCCCTCGGAAGGACAATCCGGGGGCGCCTTTTCGTGTCCACGGCGGCCGCCTGCCGCGTCCCGGGCTGCCGTCCTCCGCCGTCCCGGGTGGCCGTCCCTCGCGTCCCCTGGCAGCCGTCCTCCGTGCCTCGGGTGGCCGTCTCTCGCGTCCCCGGGCGGCCGTACTTCGCATCGCCGGCCGCCGCCCTTCGCGTCCCTGACCGCCGCAGGCACCCGTCCTCGCGACCTCCCGACGACTCGTCGACGCCCCGCAGCCATCCCTCCCCGGCCACCGGGTGTTCGATTAAGTGCCTGGTTACGGGCACTCTCCACAGATTCGGTGACTTTCTTCCGTCCACATCCTGGGGACTGTGGAGTTGTCCCGAACTGCATCCACAGGGAGGCTGGGGAAGCGGCGTCCGCCCAGCTCAGCTGCCTGTGGAATCGTGGACGAACGATCTCCACAGACTGTGGACAAAGCGGAGATCCACAGCCTGTGTACGGAGTTTTCCACGGGAAGCCCACAGGCTGAGGCCCGTTGTCCCCAGCGAATCCCGGCTTCTCCACATGGCTGTCCACTGTTCGGCAACGTGACGCACCCTCTCACCGCGTCGAGTGAAAGCCGTCACACGAAGCTGCCGGATTGGGGTGTGGGAAACGTGGGTAAACCTGGGGACACAGCTGGGGAGAACTGCCCTCGAGCTGTGGGCGGTGTGTGCAGAACTTTCTGTTCTCCACAGAGACCCCAGGTTGTCCACCGCCTCCACCCACAGGGCCGGTGGACAAAATTCCCGCTCTGAGCTGGGCAAACGTGGTTATCCACGGTATCCACAGGCCCTACTACTACTTCCGACTAGAGAGAGCTCGGAATCCGTTTCGAAGCGGGGCCTGTGCACAACTCGCGCTCTCGAGCCCGGCTGCCCCTCGGAGCGACTTGACCCCGACAGGCACCTACTGTCAGTGCGGTGCGTCAGACTGGTCCCCGGTGTCCTTCCCGTCGCAGTGGGTGGTGACACCGAGTCGGAGGACTCAGTAGCAACAGCAGGAGGCGGCTTACGGTGAAGATCCGGGTGGAACGCGACGTACTCGCGGAGGCAGTGGCGTGGGCTGCACGCAGCCTCCCGGCCCGTCCGCCGGCGCCTGTCCTCGCCGGCCTGCTGCTGAAGGCCGAGGACGGCCAGCTGAGCCTGTCGAGCTTCGACTACGAGGTCTCCGCTCGCGTGAGCGTCGAGGCCGAGGTCGACGAGGAGGGCACGGTCCTCGTCTCCGGCCGGCTGCTCGCCGACATCTCCCGCGCTCTCCCCAACCGGCCGGTGGAGATTTCCACAGACGGTGTACGGGCGACCGTGGTCTGCGGCACCTCGCGGTTCACACTCCACACCCTGCCTGTGGAGGAGTACCCGGCGCTGCCGCAGATGCCGAACGCGACGGGCACCGTCCCCGGCGAGGTCTTCGCGGCCGCCGTGTCCCAGGTGGCCATCGCGGCCGGCCGCGACGACACGCTGCCCGTCCTCACCGGTGTGCGCATCGAGATCGAGGGCGACACGGTCACCCTGGCCTCCACCGACCGCTACCGCTTCGCGGTCCGCGAGTTCCTGTGGAAGCCGGAGAACCCGGACGCCTCCGCGGTCGCCCTGGTCCCGGCCAAGACGCTTCTGGACACCGCCAAGTCGCTCGGCGCGGGTGACAGCGTCACGCTGGCCCTGTCCGGCTCTGGCGCGGGCGAGGGCCTGATCGGTTTCGAGGGTGCGGGCCGTCGTACGACCACGCGTCTGCTCGAGGGCGACCTGCCGAAGTACCGCACGCTGTTCCCGACCGAGTTCAACTCCGTCGCCGTGATCGAGACCGCCCCCTTCGTGGAGGCCGTCAAGCGTGTGGCCCTGGTCGCCGAGCGGAACACCCCGGTGCGGCTGAGCTTCGAGCAGGGCGTGCTGATCCTGGAGGCCGGTTCCAGCGACGACGCACAGGCTGTGGAAAGGGTTGACGCGCAGCTGGAGGGCGACGACATCTCGATCGCCTTCAACCCGACGTTCCTGCTGGACGGTCTGAGCGCCATCGACTCCCCGGTGGCCCAGCTGTCGTTCACGACGTCCACCAAGCCCGCGCTGCTCAGCGGCAAGCCGGCGCTGGACGCCGAGGCGGACGAGGCCTACAAGTACCTGATCATGCCGGTGCGGCTCAGCGGCTGAGCCCAGCCGCCGGTATCCACAGGACAAAGCCCCAGGTGAGGGCATACGTATGAGCGCGTATGCCCACAGCTGTGCGTGAGGGTCCGGGACTAGGCTCGGACCCGGGTACGCAGGTGCCCCACACGCCACACAGCAACCTAAGGAACACAACTGATGGAGCTCGGTCTCGTCGGCCTCGGCAAGATGGGCGGCAACATGCGCGAGCGGATCCGCCGCGCAGGCCACACCGTCATCGGATACGACCGCAACGCGGACCTCGCGGATGTCCACAGCCTGGAAGAACTTGTGGGCAAGCTCAGCGGTCCGCGCGTGGTCTGGGTGATGGTCCCGGCCGGCGAGCCCACGCAGTCCACGATCGACCAGCTCGCCGAGCTGCTGGAGCCCGGCGACGTGGTCGTGGACGGCGGCAACTCCCGCTGGACGGACGACGAGAAGCACGCCGAGGAGCTGGCCGCCAAGGGCATAGGCTTCGTCGACTGCGGTGTCTCCGGCGGCGTCTGGGGCCTGGAGAACGGGTACGCGCTGATGTACGGCGGTGACGCCGAGAACGTCGCCAAGGTGCAGCCCGTCTTCGACGCGCTCAAGCCGGAGGGTGACTTCGGCTCGGTGCACGCCGGCAAGGTCGGCGCGGGCCACTTCGCGAAGATGGTCCACAACGGCATCGAGTACGCCATGATGCAGGCCTACGCCGAGGGCTGGGAGCTGCTGGAGAAGGTCGACTCCGTGGAGAACGTCCGCGAGGTGTTCCGCTCCTGGCAGGAGGGCACGGTCATCCGTTCCTGGCTGCTCGACCTCGCGGTGAACGCGCTGCACGAGGACGAGCACCTCGACCAGCTGCGCGGTTATGCACAGGACTCCGGTGAGGGACGCTGGACTGTGGAAGCCGCCATCGACAACGCGGTGCCGCTTCCCGCGATCACCGCGTCGCTGTTCGCGCGGTTCGCCTCCCGCCAGGAGGACTCGCCGCAGATGAAGATGATCGCCGCGCTGCGCAACCAGTTCGGCGGCCACGCCGTAGAGAAGAAGTAATCCACAGGGTCGCTCCGCGATCCACAACCCTGGGGGAGGTCGGCGAACGACCATGCACGTCACGCATCTTTCGCTGGCCGACTTCCGCTCGTACGCCCGGGTCGAGGTCCCGCTCGACCCGGGCGTCACCGCCTTCGTCGGCCCCAACGGGCAGGGCAAGACCAACCTGGTCGAGGCGGTCGGCTACCTCGCCACCCTCGGCAGCCACCGTGTCGCCTCCGACGCTCCCCTGGTCCGCATGGGCGCCGAGCGGGCCGTCATCCGGGCGCAGGTCAGACAGGGCGAGCGGCAGCAGCTGGTCGAGCTGGAGCTGAACCCCGGCAAGGCCAACCGTGCTCGCATCAACCGGTCCTCGCAGGCCAGGCCGAGGGACGTACTGGGGATCGTACGGACCGTGCTGTTCGCGCCGGAGGATCTCGCGCTGGTCAAGGGCGATCCCGGGGAGCGGCGCCGGTTCCTGGACGAGCTGATCACCGCGCGCTCGCCGCGCATGGCGGGTGTGCGCTCGGACTACGAGCGGGTGCTCAAGCAGCGCAACACGCTCCTCAAGACCGCGGCGCTGGCCCGCAGGCACGGCGGCCGCTCGATGGACCTGTCCACGCTCGACGTGTGGGACCAGCACCTCGCGCGCGCGGGCGCCGAGCTGCTTGCCCAGCGCCTGGACCTGGTCGCCGCGCTGCAGCCGCTGGCGGACAAGGCGTACGAGCAGCTGGCTCCGGGCGGCGGTCCGATCGCGCTGGAGTACAAGCCGTCCGCGCCCGGCGAGGCGCACACCCGCGAGGACCTGTACGTCCAGCTGATGGCGGCACTCACGGAGGCGCGCAAGCAGGAGATCGAGCGGGGCGTCACTCTTGTGGGCCCGCATCGGGATGATTTGATTCTCAAACTCGGTCAGCTGCCCGCCAAGGGCTACGCCTCTCACGGTGAGTCCTGGTCCTACGCCCTCGCCCTGCGCCTGGCCTCGTACGATCTGTTGCGCGCGGAGGGCAACGAGCCGGTGCTGATCCTGGACGACGTCTTCGCCGAACTGGATGCCCGCCGCCGTGAGCGGCTGGCCGAGCTGGTCGCGCCGGGTGAGCAGGTGCTGGTCACCGCCGCTGTGGACGACGACGTACCGCATGTACTGGCCGGCGCCCGCTATGCGGTGGCCGACGGGACGGTGGAGCGCGTATGAGCACCGACGAACCCACCCCGAAGAACCCCGGGAAGTCTCCGGAGCCCTCCGGTGTCGACCTCGCGCGCGTGGCGTTGCGCGCCGCGAAGGAGCAGGCTCGCGCGCGTGGGGACGCGGCGCGGCAGAAGAAGCAGGCGCGGCGCGGCGGCGGGTTGCGCTCCGGCGCGCGTGCCGACGGCCGTGACCCGATGGCGCTCGGGTCCGCGATCAACCGGCTGATCAACGAGCGCGGCTGGGAGACGCCGGCCGCGGTGGGCGGTGTCATGGGCCGCTGGCCGCAGATCGTCGGCGAGGATCTGGCGAAGCACTGTGTGCCGCAGCGGTACGACGAGGACGAGCGGGTGCTGTCCGTGCAGTGCGACTCGACGGCGTGGGCGACCCAGCTGCGGCTGCTCGCCCCGACCCTGGTCGCCCGGCTCAACGAGGACCTCGGCCACGGCACGGTCCGCCTGCTCAAGGTCAACGGTCCCGGTGGTCCTACCCGGCGCTACGGCCCGCTGCGGGCTCCGGGGAGCACGGGCCCGGGTGATACCTACGGGTGACGTACCTCACGTCGCGCGGTCGACGCGTGGCGTCGTCGTACGCCTTGTCGCACCCCTGTGCACAGGTGTGGATCACGAGCTGACCCCCCAGTAGCCAAGGGTTGACGGCCCGAAGCGCTGAGTGGCGCCGTGAGCCCCTTGGGGCCCCCTTCCGCATATCGGGACCCGGCCGAGACCGGTTGAGGGCGGCACATGAGGACTCAGGTACCGGCAAACCCCCATCACTGTCGGCGCTACCGGTAGACTGGAAGCCAATCCCGCCCCAATCGTGGGGACCGCCCGGGAAAAGCTGAGCAACGCTGATCAAGGCTTACCAACGCAACATGCCGCAGCCGCTCCGGCAACCCGCCGACGAGCCCGGCTCGTGCTGTGCCAGAAAGGGCGCTTCGTGGCCGATTCCGGCAACCCCAACGAGAACATCCCGTCCACCGACGCCGGCGTGACTGCCGAGGCCACGGAATCTGGCGCGGTCTCTGCGTCCTACGACGCCAGCGCCATCACCGTGCTCGAAGGGCTGGACGCGGTCCGCAAGCGGCCCGGCATGTACATCGGCTCCACGGGCGAGCGCGGTCTGCACCACCTGGTGTACGAGGTCGTCGACAACTCGGTCGACGAGGCGCTGGCCGGCTACGCGGACACCATCGACGTGACGATCCTCGCCGACGGTGGCGTGCGCGTGGTCGACAACGGCCGTGGCATCCCCGTGGGCATCGTCCCGTCCGAGGGCAAGCCGGCCGTCGAGGTCGTGCTGACCGTGCTGCACGCGGGCGGCAAGTTCGGCGGCGGCGGTTACGCCGTCTCCGGCGGTCTGCACGGTGTGGGCGTGTCCGTCGTGAACGCGCTGTCCACGAAGGTCGCCGTCGAGATCAGGACCGACGGCCACCGCTGGACGCAGGACTACAAGCTCGGCGTCCCGACGGCCCCGCTCGACCAGCACGAGGCGACGGACGAGACCGGCACCTCGGTCACCTTCTGGGCCGACCCCGACATCTTCGAGACGACCGAGTACTCCTTCGAGACGCTGTCCCGGCGCTTCCAGGAGATGGCCTTCCTCAACAAGGGCCTGACCATCCGGCTCACCGACGAGCGCGAGTCGGCGAAGGCGACCAGTGGTGCGGACGAGGCGGGCGCCGACGAGAAGGCCGAGGTCAAGACCGTCACGTACCACTACGAGGGCGGCATCGTCGACTTCGTGAAGTACCTCAACTCCCGCAAGGGAGACGTGGTGCACCCCACCGTCATCGACCTGGACGCCGAGGACAAGGACAAGAGCCTGTCCCTCGAGGTCGCGATGCAGTGGAACAGCGGCTACAGCGAGGGCGTGTACTCCTTCGCGAACATCATCCACACCCATGAGGGCGGTACGCACGAGGAGGGCTTCCGCGCGGCCCTCACGAGCCTGATCAACAAGTACGCGCGCGACAAGAAACTGCTGCGCGAGAAGGACGACAACCTCACCGGTGACGACATCCGTGAGGGTCTGACCGCGATCATCTCGGTCAAGCTGAGCGAGCCGCAGTTCGAGGGCCAGACGAAGACCAAGCTGGGCAACACGGAGGCCAAGACCTTCGTGCAGAAGGCGGTCTACGAGCACCTCAACGACTGGCTGGACCGCAACCCGGTCGAGGCCGCGGACATCGTCCGCAAGGGCATCCAGGCGGCCACCGCGCGCGTGGCGGCCCGCAAGGCCCGCGACCTGACCCGCCGCAAGGGCCTGCTGGAGACGGCGTCCCTGCCGGGCAAGCTGTCGGACTGCCAGTCCAACGACCCCACCAAGTGCGAGATCTTCATCGTCGAGGGTGACTCCGCCGGCGGCTCGGCCAAGTCCGGCCGCAACCCGCAGTACCAGGCGATCCTCCCGATCCGCGGCAAGATTCTCAACGTCGAGAAGGCCAGGATCGACAAGATCCTGCAGAACCAGGAGATCCAGGCGCTGATCTCCGCCTTCGGTACGGGCGTGCACGAGGACTTCGACATCGAGAAGCTCCGCTACCACAAGATCATCCTGATGGCGGACGCCGACGTCGACGGCCAGCACATCAACACCCTGCTGCTGACCTTCCTGTTCCGCTTCATGCGGCCGCTGGTCGAGGCCGGGCACGTGTTCCTGTCCCGCCCGCCGCTGTACAAGATCAAGTGGGGCCGGGACGACACCGAGTACGCGTACTCGGACCGGGAGCGCGACGCGCTGATCGAGATGGGCCGCCAGCGCGGCAAGCGCGTCCGCGAGGACTCGATCCAGCGCTTCAAGGGTCTCGGCGAGATGAACGCCGAGGAGCTGCGCGTGACCACGATGGACATCGAGCACCGCGTCCTCGGCCAGGTCACCCTGGACGACGCCGCCCAGGCCGACGACCTCTTCTCGGTCCTGATGGGCGAGGACGTCGAGGCCCGGCGCCAGTTCATCCAGCGCAACGCCAAGGACGTCCGCTTCCTCGACATCTGAGTCGGTCTCAGCTGACCGCACCAGGAAGGATCTTCACCAGCAATGGCCGACGAGAACACTCCCGTCACCCCTGAAGAGGGCGGCGACGTCGTGATGCGCATCGAGCCCGTCGGGCTCGAGACGGAGATGCAGCGCTCGTACCTGGACTACGCGATGTCCGTCATCGTGTCCCGCGCGCTGCCCGACGTCCGGGACGGTCTCAAGCCCGTCCACCGCCGTGTGCTGTACGCGATGTACGACGGCGGCTACCGCCCCGAGCGCGGCTTCTACAAGTGCGCGCGCGTGGTCGGCGACGTCATGGGCAACTACCACCCGCACGGCGACTCCTCGATCTACGACGCCCTGGTGCGCCTCGCCCAGCCGTGGTCGATGCGGATGCCGCTGGTGGACTCCAACGGCAACTTCGGCTCTCCGGGCAACGACCCGGCGGCCGCCATGCGCTACACCGAGTGCAAGATGGCGCCGCTGTCGATGGAGATGGTCCGCGACATCGACGAGGAGACTGTCGATTTCACGGACAACTACGACGGCCGCTCCCAGGAGCCGACCGTCCTGCCCTCCCGCTTCCCGAACCTGCTGATCAACGGCTCGGCCGGTATCGCGGTCGGTATGGCGACCAACATCCCGCCGCACAACCTGCGCGAGGTCGCGGCCGGCGCCCAGTGGTACCTGGAGAACCCGGAGGCCACGCACGAGGAGCTGCTGGACGCGCTCATCGAGCGCATCAAGGGCCCGGACTTCCCGACCGGCGCGCTCGTCGTGGGCCGCAAGGGCATCGAGGAGGCGTACCGCACCGGCCGCGGCTCCATCACGATGCGCGCGGTGGTCGAGGTCGAGGAGATCCAGAGCCGCCAGTGCCTGGTGGTGACGGAGCTGCCGTACCAGGTCAATCCGGACAACCTGGCGCAGAAGATCGCCGACCTGGTGAAGGACGGCAAGATCGGCGGCATCGCGGACGTCCGCGACGAGACGTCGTCCCGTACGGGCCAGCGCCTGGTGATCGTCCTCAAGCGGGACGCGGTCGCCAAGGTCGTCCTGAACAACCTGTACAAGCACACCGACCTGCAGACGAACTTCGGCGCCAACATGCTGGCGCTGGTCGACGGCGTGCCGCGCACCCTCTCCCTGGACGCGTTCATCCGCCACTGGGTGACGCACCAGATCGAGGTCATCGTCCGCCGGACCCGCTTCCGGCTGCGCAAGGCCGAGGAGCGCGCTCACATCCTGCGCGGTCTGCTGAAGGCCCTGGACGCCATCGACGAGGTCATCGCGCTGATCCGGCGCAGTGAGACCGTCGACATCGCGCGCAGCGGCCTGATGGGCCTCCTGGAGATCGACGAGATCCAGGCGAACGCCATCCTCGAGATGCAGCTGCGCCGCCTGGCCGCCCTGGAGCGCCAGAAGATCGTCCAGGAGCACGACGAACTCCAGGCGAAGATCACCCAGTACAACGAGATCCTCGCCTCCCCGGTCCGCCAGCGCGGGATCGTCAGCGAGGAGCTGGCCGCGATCGTCGAGAAGTACGGCGACGACCGCAAGACCATGCTGGTGCCCTACGACGGCGACATGTCCATCGAGGACCTGATCGCCGAGGAGGACATCGTCGTCACCGTCTCGCGCGGCGGTTACGTCAAGCGGACGAAGACGGACGACTACCGGGCGCAGAAGCGCGGCGGCAAGGGCGTGCGCGGCACGAAGCTGAAGGAAGACGACATCGTCGACCACTTCTTCGTCTCCACCACGCACCACTGGCTGCTGTTCTTCACCAACAAGGGCCGGGTGTACCGGGCGAAGGCGTACGAGCTGCCCGAGGCCGGCCGGGACGCGCGCGGCCAGCACGTGGCGAACCTGCTCGCCTTCCAGCCGGACGAGGCGATCGCCGAGATCCTCGCGATCCGCGACTACGAGGCGGCGCCGTACCTGGTCCTGGCCACCAAGTCCGGCCTGGTCAAGAAGACGCCTCTGAAGGATTACGATTCGCCCCGCTCCGGCGGAGTGATCGCGATCAACCTGCGCGAGCGCGAGGACGGCTCGGACGACGAGCTGATCGGCGCCGAACTGGTCTCGGCCGACGACGATCTGCTTCTGATCAGCAAGAAGGCACAGTCGATCAGGTTCACCGCCTCGGACGACACCCTGCGCCCGATGGGCCGCGCCACCTCCGGCGTCAAGGGGATGAGTTTCCGTGAGGGCGATGAACTTCTGTCGATGAATGTTGTTCGACCCGGTACGTTCGTGTTCACTGCCACGGACGGCGGGTACGCGAAGCGGACCGCTGTCGACGAGTACCGCGTCCAGGGTCGCGGCGGCCTCGGCATCAAGGCCGCCAAGATCGTGGAGGACCGCGGTTCTCTCGTCGGCGCGCTGGTCGTCGAGGAGAACGACGAGATCCTCGCGATCACCCTGTCCGGCGGTGTGATTCGTACGCGAGTCAACGAGGTCAGGGAGACGGGCCGTGACACCATGGGCGTCCAACTGATCAACCTGGGCAAGCGCGATGCCGTGGTCGGTATCGCACGTAACGCCGAGGCGGGGCGCGAGGCGGAGGAGGTCGACGGCGAGGATGCCGTCGACGAGGCCGCCGAGGGTGCCGCGACCACCGGCACGGACGAGGGTGAGGCGCCCTCGGCCGAGTAGGCACGAGGAGTGAGTCATCGTGAGCGGAGCCACGGGCGCGGGATCGGCCGGTACCTCTGTGGGTACGGAAACGGACGGCGGCGGCCGTGGCTCCGCCGCGCGTGCGGCGGACCCGCACACGACCCAACTGCGCAAGATCGAGGCAGGCACGGCCGACTCGCCCTCGCCCGACACGCATGGATCCCAGGGGGGAACTGTGACGGACACCCGCGGCCCGCAGGCCCAGCCCGGCCCCGCCGATGGGCAGCAGGCGTCCCCGCTGCCCGGTGAGCGGCGCCCCGAGTCCGCGGAGCCCTACCACCCGCCGCAGGCCTATCCGGCGCAGCCTCCCACCGGGGCCGTGCGCCGGCCGCGCACCGGTGCGAAGACCGCGCCGCGCACCCGCAAGGCACGGCTGCGGGTCGCCAAGGCCGACCCGTGGTCGGTGATGAAGGTCAGCTTCCTGCTCTCCATCGCGCTGGGCATCTGCACGATCGTCGCCTCGGCGGTGCTGTGGATGGTCATGGACGCGATGGGTGTGTTCTCCACGGTCGGCGGCACGATCTCGGAGGCGACCGGCTCCAACGAGGCGAACGGCTTCGATCTCCAGGCCTTCCTCTCGCTCCCGCACGTCCTGACGTTCACGACGATCATCGCGGTGATCGACGTGGTCCTCGCGACGGCGCTGGCCACCCTCGGCGCCTTCATCTACAACCTCTCCGCGGGCTTCGTGGGCGGCGTCGAACTGACGCTGGCCGAGGACGAGTGACCCCACCTGCCGGGCTCTCCTGACAGTCCCCCGACAATCGATTTTGGGACTGCCGCCCTCGTGCGCTAATCTTCAGGAGTCAGCGCGCGGGACACACACCGCAGAGCGCGGCGGGGCTATAGCTCAGTTGGTTAGAGCGCATCCCTGATAAGGATGAGGCCACAGGTTCAAATCCTGTTAGCCCCACCAGCGAGAAGACCCCCGGATCATCGGTCCGGGGGTCTTTTGACACCAGTTTGCCCGTCAGAGGAGCGGCGCCGACTGCGTCCACCGACAAGCGGCCGTACCCCGACACGACAAGGGTGAGGGCGGTCCGCCCCTCCAGTGTCGTGATCAGGTGGTAGGGGACAAGGTAGCGCGTGAACATATTGTTCACGTGGAGGCGATCCTGCCCGAATGAGACGTAAGGGCTCAGGTCCAACCGCCAGATCACGTACAAGCCGAACGTCATGGGAGCCAGCGGGATCAGGCGCGTCATCCACGAGCCGGTCACGGCAGTGGCCCCCAGCGGTCGATGGACCAGTTGGCCCCACCAGCGAAAAGGCCCCCAACCGATCAGGCGAATTCCAGGGGTCGTTGCAACACAGTGATCAACTGGCTGTGGCCAGGAGCTTAGCGAGGCGCTCGGCTGGGGTTTCCCAGCCGAGCGTTTT